>DAORRV010000034.1:0-15268 GCA_035443185.1 Ignavibacteria bacterium
TTTCGCTTTTACTGAATTCATTTTTCTTATTTTGTGCCACTATTTTAATATTAAATTTTAAATTTTAAATTTTAAATTCCAATTCTCCGAACATAATCCAAAACTCATAATCTGAAATTCGTAATTTTAACATTAACTATTAACTATTAACTATTAACTATTAATTTGTATATCGTAAATATACGATTTATAATTACAACATCAAGTACATTTTTCAATTCCTTTATTTATACATTTTGATGAAGGAATACGAAAGAAACGGAACGGGAAATATTTTTGCTGCACTTATGAGTTTTGACTTGATTTTCAAAGCAATAAAAATAATTTTGAAATCAACTTTCTTACTAAAGAAAAGATAAAACAATTTTTACAGAAATTTTTTTTCGAACTCCCCCAAGGTTTGAAATTGAATTTATTCTTTTACATCTTATAGCTTTAAAAGTATATAAATTTAATTTGAATGAAACCAATCACCCAAAAACCAATTACAAAAATTTAATTAAAGCCAAATGAGAATTTTAATTTCACTAATTTGTGTAGTGTTTTTATATTCAGGATCTTTGTATTCACAGTGTATGAATGTATATAACTGCTGGGAAAACCAGTTTCAGGGAGCCGGAAACGGAAAAGATATCTTTTATGATATTGAAGTAAGTAAAACCACCAACAATGTATATACCACCGGAGAAACATTTACTGCAGGCGGTGCTAATGCTGATTACATTACAATCAAGTATAATCCTGACGGAGTAATATTATGGACAAGGATTTATGATGGACCCGGAAGTGGAAACGATATTGCTTATTCTATTGCCATTGATGATTCGGACAACGTTTATATAACAGGAGAAAGTAAAGGTGCCGGTTCTGAAGGACAGGATTATGCTACTATTAAATATAACTCTAACGGTGATTTAAAATGGGTTAACAGATATAGCGGTCCTTCAGGCAACGCTGATCAGGCTTATTCTATTGTTTTGGATGCGTCCAGAAATGTATATGTGACAGGTAATTCTCATCAGGGCGGAAGCACAAATCAGGACTTCACAACAATTAAATATAATTCAAACGGTACACAATTGTGGATTAAAATAAATGATTATGGTGCTGCAGATTTTGCAAAAAAAGTTATCCTGGATAATTCAAAAAATGTTTATGTGACCGGATACAATGCAGGTGCAAATGGGACTGCTCATGATTTCAGGACTACGAAGTATGATTCTAACGGTGTTGTTAAATGGAGCAGAAGTTTTAATTATCCGGCAAACAGTCATGATGAACCAAATGATATAGCTGTCGACAATCTCGGGAATGTTTATGTTACAGGATATAGTGTTGGATTTTTTGGAAATCAATATGCATTAATAAAATATAATTCTGCAGGTGATTCTGTATGGCATAATAATTATTTATATGTAGGCGCACTTCATGAAGCAAAAGCAATACTGCTTGATTCTGTCGGAAATGTATATATAACCGGATCCAGCAGTAATGGATCAAATATGGATATAGCAACAGTTAAATATAATTCTGTAACCGGAGTTCAAATGTGGGCAAAAAGATATAACGGAACCGGAAATGGCAGAGATGAAGGAACTTCCATTGTACAGGGTAAAAATGGTAAGATCTTTGTAGGAGGCGGAAGCAAAGGAAATTTAACGGGAGATGATTTTGTAATAATAGAATATGATATGACCACAGGTGATTCCTGTTTTGTAAGCCGAATTGCTGCACCGACAAATGAGACAATAAATGCAATGACCATAGATTATGATGAAGGTTATATTTTTGCATGCGGTTCGACCGGAGAAGGAACAGGCGTAACAAATGCAGTCTCTGCAAGATATTGTTTACTTGGTGTTGTAAATTCATATTTCAATATTACAGCTTCCCTCGAAGGACTATATGACTCCGGTACTAACAAACTCAGAATGAAAGATAACATAAAAGGATATTTAAGAAGAACTGTTTCTCCATATTTACTGGAAGATTCCTCAAATACCGTGCTGGATTCTGCAACATTACAGATGACCTGTGTATTTAATAATTCACCCACAGGGAATTATTTTATTGTAATTAAACACAGAAATTCAATAGAAACCTGGAGCAGAATAGGCGGAGAACCCTTTGTCTGCGGTACTGAAATGAATTATACATTTTCCAATTCATTATCAAAAGCATATGGAGGTAATATGAAGTTAGTAGATACTACTCCGAATAAATATGCTTTTTATACTGCTGACGTAAATCAGGATGGGATAGTAGATATTACTGACGGAAGTCTGATCGATAATGATGCCTTCAATTTTGCTTCTGGTTACATTCCTACTGAATTAAACGGTGATGGGTTTGTAGATATAGATGATGCATTATATGCTGACAATAACGGATTTAATTTTGTAAGCTTGGTCAGACCTTAATGAAATAATATTTATGTTTTAACGTTTTTTAATTTTTATTACTATTTGCTTTGAGGCAGGCGTATTGCTTTTATCGGCTACACTTTCGATCGGAACCAATACGTTTGTTTCAGGGAAATAAGCAGCTGCATTACCTTCAGGAACAGGATATTCTGTTACAATAAAATTTCCTGCTTTACGTTCTTTATTTCCAGAAAAATTATATAGATCTACTTTATCACCATTGATTAATCTTCTGTTTTCAATATCTTTTTTATTCATCATTATCACTCTCCTCTCATTATAGATCCCTCTGTATCTGTCATCTAATCCATATATAGTAGTATTAAACTGATCGTGACTTCTGATAGTCATCAATAATAATTCATCTTCTTTTAGTTCTATAGGGATAAAATTTGAAATGTTAAAATTTGCTTTTGAATTTGCAGTATCAAATTTACCTTCACGATTACTATTTGGCAGATAAAATCCACCCGGCTCTCTTACTCTTTTATTATAATCTGAAAATCCGGGAATGATTTTCTCAATGTCATTTCTTATTTCATCATAATCTTTCATATACCTGTCCCAGTTAATTTTACTTTTAACTCCTGATTTTTTAAATGTTGCTTTTGCAAGATTACAAACAATTACCGGTTCACTCAAAAGCTTATCAGACACCGGCACCAGTACGCCTTTTGATGACTGCACTACACCAGTAGAATTTTCACAGGATACAAACTGTTCCTTTCCATTTAATAAATCCTTATCACTTCTGCTGAGACATGGCAGTATCAGCGCTTCCTCACCGTGTATAAGATGACTTCTGTTAAGCTTTGTCGAGACATGCACTGTGAGTCTGCAATTTCTTAATGCCTGTGCAGTCATTTCAGTATCAGGTGAAGCTGACAAAAAATTTCCTCCCATTGCAAAAAACACTTTCGCTTTTCCTTCAAACATTGCCTTTATACTTTCGACTACATCGTATCCTTTTTTCCTCGGTGAATTAATTGAAAATACCTCATCGAGTTTATCTAAAAATTCATGAGACGGGTTTTCATTTATTCCCATTGTCCTGTCGCCCTGTACATTACTGTGACCTCTTACAGGAAAAGTACCTGTCCTATTTTTTCCAATACTTCCATTCAGCAATAGTAAATTTACAATTTCTTTTATTGTATAAACTGCATTTTTATGCTGAGTCAGACCCATTGCCCAGCATGCAATGATCTTACTTTTATTTTTAAGCAGGTCAACTGCTTTCAGAATTTCTATTTTTTCAACACCTGTAGAATTAATCAGATCATCAACGTTGAGACTTTTGATATGTTCAGAAAATGTTTCAAAGCCGGAAGTATTTTCATCAATGAATTTTTGATCAAATACTTTACCCGGAAATTTCTCTTCTTCCAATAAAAGAAAATATTCTATCACCTGCAGGAGAGCCATGTCACTGTTGATCTTTATCTGCAGAAATAAATCAGTTAGTTGTGATGTAATTCCCATGAGACCTTTCACAGACTTCGGATTATCAAAAACCATCAGACCTGTTTCAGGCAGAGGATTTATGGAAATTATCTTCGCACCGTTGGCTTTTGCTTTTTCCAAAGCAGTCAGCATTCGAGGATGATTTGTACCCGGGTTTTGACCGAGTATCAATATGACTTCGGCATTGTAAAGATCATCAAGAGTTGCCGATCCTTTACCTGTTCCCAGAGATTCTCCAAGTGCAACACCGCTGCTTTCATGACAAAGATTACTGCAGTCGGGAAGATTATTCGTACCGAATTCTCTTACAAAAAGCTGATACAGAAATGCTGCTTCATTGCTCGTCCTTCCTGAAGTATAAAAAACAGCTTCATCAGGAGAATCAAGTTTGTTTAAACATTCTGTTATTTTTTCAAAAGCAAAATCCCATGTTACAGATTTATAATGCGTATCACCTTTTAATAAAAATAAAGGTTCAGCAATCCTGCCTTTTTTTCCAATCTCAAAATCACTTAAACCTGATAAATATTTGACAGAATGCTTTTTAAAAAACTCACCGGTAAGTTTCTTTGTAGTAGCCTCATCAGCAACTGCTCTTGCACCATTTTCACAATACTCTCCTAACTTTGACCTTTCATCATCAGGATCCGGCCAGGCACAGCTCGGACAGTCAAAACCGTCATACTTATTAAGACTATTCAATGCTTTGAGTCCGCGGATTACTCCTGCCTCCTGAATGATCTTTTTGCCTGCAGATATCACACCACCAATACCGGCTGCTGATTTATTGAGTTTACCTTTTTTCAGACCGGTATGACTTTCGGGATTCTGATGATCGGGAATAATATTTTTTTTCTCTTTACCCAATTATGTATTTTTATTCAGATTTATTTAACAGTCCTTTTATCATTGTATCCTGTGATCATTTGCATAAACATTAAAACTTTCCTTTTTCAGAAAACCTGTAAGTGTAATGCCTGATTCAATAGCCAAAGAAACCGCCAGACTCGAAGGTGCTCCGACAGAGACTACGAGTTTAATTCCTGCCATCATAGCTTTCTGAACAAGTTCAAAACTTGCTCTGCCGCTAAGAAATAAAATTTTATCAGTTAACGGAAGCATGTTTTCTAAAAAGTAATTTCCGATAAGTTTATCAAGAGCATTATGCCTTCCGACATCTTCTCGGAGATTTTCAAAATTTCCATTAATATCAAACAATGCTGATGCATGAAGACCCCCTGTAACTTGAAAGATCTTCTGCTGATTTTTTAATTCATCAGAGAGGCAATAGAGAATATCTGCAGTGATCTTTAAATTATCTGAAACATCAATGTAAGCTGATACAGTCTTTACAGAGTCAATACTTGTTTTACCGCAGACGCCGCAGCTTGAGGTTGTATAAAAATTTCTTTCAGCATTATTAATATCAGGGGTTACATTTTCATTTAATCTGATAACTATTTTATTTTCTTTTAATTGAGAATTATCTGAATTAAAAATTTCATCAGAGTTTTTTAAAATACCTTCTGTAAATAAAAACCCTGCAGCAAGCTCTTCATCATTTCCGGGAGTTCTCATCGTTACAGAAATTATTTTTTGTACACGTTCATTATTTATTCCATATTCTATGGAGATCTCAAGCGGCTCTTCAACGGCTACGTGATCATCTTTTGTTTTACAATCCGATGCTGAATACTTTTTTATTTTAATGATTTTGGATGAGATCAATTGAGTGATAAACTTTTTTGAAGTTTTAAATTAAAATTTAATTATTAACACAGAGTAAAATAAGAATTCATATTTCAAGATTAAATAACTAATTCATATTATTCTATTTTAAAATAATATAACCTCTAAAGAATTTTCACATTTATTCTCAGAGAAAATACTTGAAAAATGATTTTCCGGGGAGCGGCGCAACGACGCAATCTCTGAATATTATGACATACTTTTCAACAGTAGACAATCATTTTTTTTTTGGAATCAATATTCTTTTAAATTATAGATAAATATAAAATTCGGATTACTTCACCCGAATGAATTCAGGCCCGCAAAGACATATATTATAAAAAATCCCGCAGAGAAACTATCTTTCTCTGCGGGAAAATTTTCACATTAAAAATTCTTAATTTCTAATATTTAATTTATTTTATAAGCATCATACGCTTTGTCTGAGAAATTCCATCAGCTTTCAGAGTATAAAAATATATACCTGACGAAAGTGAAGCTGCATTGAATTTATATTCATAGGTACCGACATTAAGATTTTCATTTACAAGATTTGAAATTTCCTTACCTGAAATATCATAAACCTTCAAACTTACAAGTCCGGTCTTTGGTAGTGAAAAATTTATAGTTGTCGAAGGATTAAATGGGTTTGGATAATTTTGCTGTAATTCATATTTAGTCGGAACTAAAGAAGATATCTGATTAACTGAAACTTGCATTGTATCAATAAAATGATTTCCGGGAACAGTTACTTCAGTATTCAGCATATTTACATAAGCATAGATCCTTGTAAAAAATCCGGGACCGGGTGCATTTTTCCATTGGAGATCAAGATTTTCATTTGGAGCAAAAGATCCTGCAGAAGTTTTCAGACTCATTTTAACAACAAGAACACCAGGTGAGTTTGATGGAATTATAAATCCATTTCCTTGTCCGACAATAGCATTTCCTGCGAGTCTCAGTTCGTTATTTGAAACAGTAGGATTTCTTGGCTGCTGGCTTACAGGAAGTCCCGAACCAATTATTCTGTAACTCAAAGTACCGCCATTAGCAATAGCCGGATTAAACAGGAAAAAATATTGTCCGGAAGCATATTGAAAAGTATCTATTACTGCAGTGTTTGTATGAATTAAGAATACTTCGAAAGTAAGTGAATCGGCTGCCTGAAAATTAAAGTTTTTCGCAGTCAGAGTATATTCAGGATTTTGAGCAGATACATTTTTTGAATTAAAGAAAGAAAGAAAAACTAAAAAAAATATCGCTAAATATTTCATGTTTGATTTATTTTGGTTTATAGAAAAATTATAAAATAAGAATACAAGACGTGAATATACTTCACGTCCTGCATTCATCTATTAACTAAGCATCAGCTTAGGGTCTTATTACAGAAATGAAAAGTGCTGTATTATTATCTACAAATGAAATGTCATCTAAATCTACAATTCCATCACCATTTACATCAGAGCTCACATAACCCGCAGTAAAACTGGAAATATCATTATCTGTGAGAGAAGCATCATTTAATTCAACTAATCCATCCTGATCAACATCACCGCTGTACATACAATATTTACCGGCTCTTAATATCTGATTACTGCCGAAAGACTGAGCTGCTGAAGTTGTGAAATTAAATGAATTATTACCACCCTGAGTAAATGGCTCTCCACCAGATTTACTCCAGGTTTCAATTGAATTTCTGTGCTTTACCTGTAAATAATATGTTCCTGATGTTGCATTATTAAATACGAAAGATCCCGCAAATGAACCAGCATTAACAACTGCTTTGGATGAATCAACAATATTAAATGGAGCTGAAGTTTGTCTCAGATATAGTCTTACAGTATCACTGCTGTTCAGCATATTTGTATTTGTATTAAGAAACGCCTGCGGAATAACTGTCAGATTGTAATCAGAAGGTACCGGCAGAAAATAATTTTTAGGATCAAACTGAGCCCATACTGCAGACCAGTTGATAGTACCAAAAGCACCTCTATAAGCAACAGAAGTAAAATCTGTTAAATTTGGATTGGTAAAACTTGCACCACTTAAAGCAGGTGACCCGCCAGCAGGCAACCAGTTATTTACAGAATTACCTGATGGATCCGGATAAATGTTAAACGGACTTGTCAGCATCACATCAGAATTATTAGTGTAAGAAGTATTCCATGTGTTTATAAAAGACACAGGATCAGGAGTTACTGTGCCTCCTGTCTGATCTGCAATTGCCGTGAACATTCCTGAAAATATATTTGTCCTCAGCTGAACAGTTCCACCATTTGCATCATTACATACTCCGGATCCGTCAAATCTGATTCCGGTTCTCCATCCCATAATTAATGAATTATAAATGCAGGCCTGCATATTTCTTCTCAGATGACCGCCTCTCTGAAATAATGGATTTACTGATGTCGAATTATTTTCAAAAGGTCCGATCACTGTCATGTTGGAAAAGAAAGGTCTGGTTCTCGGACCGTTTGTATTTGAAGGAGAATTGTTATTATTGTCAATTTCAAATCCATTGGATGAACTGACATCAGCAATATCTTTATCTCTTACACTTAATCCAAACTGGACTCTTCCTCTGAATCCATTATCACAATCCCAATCGTCATCCAATGCTTTATATGATATCAGATTTTTACAATTTACATTTCCGCCAAACCATTCAAAAGAATCATCACCGCAGTAGCTGACCTGAACATATTCTATTACTGTCCTGCTTCCAACACCTCCCATTGTAAGTCCATTGATCTCATTACCTGAAACTCCCGTAAGATTTACACCTGGGAATTCAAGCCTTACATATCTGAAACATCCGGAGCTGTCATTATTCACTACAGGCTGACCACCATAGATTGGTCCAAGTCCGGGTCCGAATCCTTCTATCTCTGCAGAATCCACACCTGTCGATGTGTTAATCGCAGATCTTCCGAGGATAATCACTCCGCCCCAGTCACCGGTATTTCTCTGACCTGCAGGTCTTTCACTTGTAAAGACAATTGGATTATCAGGTGTTCCATTTGCATAAATAATTCCGCCTCTCTGAATTATCAATGTTCCTTTTGAATTAAAATCTCCTTTAATTACTGTACCTTCAGGAATTACAAGCTTGCCGCCGTTTACTACATTGTTGAACCCTTTCATTTTGTATGTAGTAGTCCTGTTCAAAGTAACAAGGCCGGTAATATTAGATGAATTTAATGTAGTAGAATCTGTAACTGCGGAAGAGTCTTTTAACCCGAAAATTAAAATTATGATTGTAACAATTCTTAAAACTCGTTGCATTTCTATCTCCTTTTTTTTAGTTATAAATTATTTGTTTTATGTATTACAAAAATAACCTTTAACTATTTCTATAGGATTACTGAAATGTTATGTATGTTAAGATGAGAATACTAAATTGTAAATAAGGAAAGTTTTTTGAAAAATTTTGAAAATGCAGTTTAGTGAGTTTGAGAAAAATCTCAATTACTCTTGAAATAATTCGATCAATAGATCGTGATGTTATAATAACAGGATTAACTTTCACGAAACAAGTTTCAGTTTTTCAATTTCAAAAAATTCACTTATTCTCACTATTCCTTCATTATCAATTGTAATATAGCTCGAAGGAATGTCTGTCCAACAGCCCGAATTAAAATAAGAGATTCCATTTTGCGATTTCTGAAGTATCTGATGTGTATGTCCGCAGATCACAGTGTTTTTATTTTTTCTGCGTGCATATTCAATTGCGTTGTCAGCAACTTTGTGAGAGAGTCTGAGCCATCCTTTGCTTTTCCTTTTTATAAATCTTGAAACAAGCAGCTTTTCTCTGTCATACTTTTGAATTTTGTTATAAATGAATGAAGAGATATTACTGATAAGAATATTTTCATTTAAAAATCTGTCAAACTGATGACCGTGTATTGCAATTATTTTATTTCCGTTAATTATAAATTCATATTCCATATATGCCTTTATTCCTATCAGATGAGAAAGTTTTTCTATCAGACCTTCATCATGATTTCCTTCCACCCAGATCACTTCAATATTCCTGTCGGGGTTTGAAAGTTTTCTTATGTATGAAAGCAGATCCCAGTGTTCTCTTTTTAATCTTTTAAAATTGAGATCATCAAATATATCTCCGAGCAGGATCAGCCTTTTAAAACTTAAACTTTTCAGCAGATCCAGCACCTGAGACGGTCTGGCAACGTAAGAACCCAGATGTATATCTGAAACAATTAAAGTGTTAATGATCATTTTCATAAATATAATTTTTTTTTAAAATTACTTTTCTGATGTTTTGCAATTAATAACAAATATAAATGATATTGTTAATTTGCAAATAAAAAAGACCGTGATCATAATTGACCCCGGTCTTTACATTTATTAATTATTTCAAAAATTTATTTTACAAGAAGCATCTTTTTAGTCTCAGTTATATTATCAGATTTCAAAGTATAGAAATAAATTCCCGACGAAAGTGAAGCTGCATTGAATTTATATTCATAGGTACCGACAGTAAGATTTTCATTTACAAGATTTGCAATTTCCTTACCCGAAATATCATATACTTTAAGACTTACAAGCCCTGAATTTGGAAGTGAAAAATTAATAGTAGTCGAAGGATTAAATGGGTTTGGATAATTTTGATCAAGTGTAAATCTCTCAGGTATTACAGAAGAGATCTGACTAATTCCAATGATATTATATTCTCGTGGATTGAACTGAGCCCATTCGAGAGACCAGTTTACAGATCCAAACGCGCCTCTGAAAGTTACATTTTCAAATCCGTTTAGATTTGGATTATTAAATGAGGAACCCGAAAGTGCCGGAGAGCCGTTGTCAGGCATCCAGTTATTTACATTATTCCCCGGCAACGGCGCATCGGGATAAATGTTAAAAGGAGAATTTAACATTACAGAACTATTATCGGAATAAACAGAATTTTCGAAAGACGATGTTTGAAGCCATGTCTGTGGAGAAAAAGAACCAGTACCTGTGCTGTCCGCAAGCTTTACATTACCTGCCATTATATTATTTCTTATCTGTATCGAATCTGCCTGTGCAGCGTTTCCAACTCCTGATCCGTCAAATCTCAAACCGACTCTCCATGACATTATAATGGAGTTATAAATACTCGCAAGATTATTTCTTCTCAAATGTCCACCCCTCTGAAATAACGGATTGACAACAGCTGAAGTAGTCACATAAGGTCCGATCACTGTCATGTTTGAAAATATAGGCTGTGTCCTTGGTGAATTAAAATTAGATGGAGAATTATTATTGTTGTCAATTTCAAATCCGTTAGATGAACTCACGTCTGCATACGAACTGTCTCTTACACTTAATCCAAACTGAACTTTCCCTCTGAATCCATTATCACAATCCCAGTCGTCATCTAATGCTTTGTAAGAAATCAAATGTTTACAATTTACAGTACCTCCAAACCATTCAAAAGAATCATCTCCGCTGTAACTTACCTGTACATAATCAATTACTGTTTTACTTCCGACTCCGCCCATTGTGAGTCCGTTGATTTCATTTCCTGAAACTCCTGTAAGATTCACTCCCGGAAATTCTATCCTAACATATCTTAATAAACCCGAACTGTCATTATCGATCCTCGGCTGTCCTCCATAGATCGGTCCGAGACCTGCACCAAATCCTTCTATCTCTGCAGAGTCAACACCTGTCGAAGTATTGATTCCGGATCTTCCCAGTATAATTATACCTCCCCAGTCACCTGCTTTTCTCTGACCTGCAGGTTTGTTGCTGGTAAATAAGATTGGATCATTTACCTGTCCGTTTGCATAGATCTTTCCGCCCCTTTGTATAATCAAAGTTCCTGTAGTATTAAAGTCACCGAAAATTTTTGTACCGGCTTCAATGGTTATAGTAGCACCGCTTTGTACATAATTAAATCCTTTCATCAGATAAGTTATAGATCTGGATAGAGTTATATTCGATGTGATGCTGCTCGAATTTAATGTGGTCGAGTCCACCTGTGAATAAACATTAGCCGTGCTAAATAGCAACAGTATTACAATTAAAGTTAATAATGTTTTCATTTTTATTGTTATTTTTAGTTAATAGATTTTTAAATCAATATTTATAAGAAAGTGTAAAGTTGAAATTTGTATCTGTAGTATAGATCCTGACATCTTTTTCAAAATCCTGATTTTCATTTAAAGTAAACTTTTGTGTGAAGATCTGATCCTGAGCAAGTATGTTTCTGATGCCAAATTTACCTTCGAAATTTCCAAGGAATGTCTTTGAAATATTAAGATCAAGAAGATCTCTTCCCTGCTCCATGACATCATTAAAACCACTTCTTCCTACTTCTGAGATCTTTGCGCCGAATTTGTTATATAACAAATTTGCGCTGAAGCCAATTTCATAGTTATCATAAAATAGTCCGACGTTAATAGTATAAGGTGACTGTCCCTGCAATCGTCTCGTAGTTTCCGAAACTGCAGTCTGAAGACCTTCAAGATTTACCTGTGAATTTATCAGAGCAAAATTTGCATTTAATGTAAGGTCGATCAAAGACTTTGAAATAAATCCTAAATTTTTTCTGACTTCCAGTTCCATTCCATAGTTTATTGCTCCTTCTTTTGCATTTCCAAAAGTATAAGAGGGAATTGCAGTCTGCAGAGTCGGTACAATAATTTTTTCTATCGGCTGATCGAAGTGCTTATAAAATAAACTGAATGAAACTATCTCACCTGCTGCAGGAAATAATTCATATCGAAGATCATAATTCTGAATCAGACTTTCTTCAAGTTCAGGATTACCGGTAAGCTGACCTTCAGTAACAAAATCAATAAATGAGAACGGGGCAATCTCTCTAAGCTCGGGTCTTGAGACTGTCTGAGTAGCTGATGCCCGTAAATTGGTTTTGTCATTCAAAGCGTAGGTCAGATTTATTGAAGGCAGATAATCATTATTTCTCTGATTCACTAAAACAGGATCTCCTGTCTGTCTGACAAATCCATTCAGCTTTTGTTCATTATATTCATACCGCAGTCCGGTAATAATTCTTAATTTATTTACAGGTATGTCAAACATTAAAAAGCCTGCATAAAGATTTTCCGAAGCTGTGTAGGCATCACTCTTGTCAGTGATCTCTACATAATAAAGTTTTGTCGAATCAATATTCTCTTCACTGAAGATAGTTTCGATCGGCTGAAAGCCTATCTGAAATGAACCGGCATTTGCAGGTGCAAAATTTCTTGCACTGAAATTTCTGTCTGTCCCTGTAGCAAAAGTCCCGAACTTTATTTTTGAAGTACTTCCATTTCCTAATTTTAGAAACTTCATATCAAAATCTACAGCTAAATTTCTTTTTATATCTTTCAGAAATGAATAAAATCTCTGACCGACATTTGCAGTTGGGATAGTAGAAAGCGGTGCAAAATAAGGATCTTCAGTACCAAGCTCTCTCTGATAGAAAGTAGTTTTTGTATCAGGCTCATTCCTTTCAGACTCTGCATAAGAACCAATCCATGTTATATTCAGATTATTTAAATTGTTAAGGTAATGACTTCCCGACAGAAGTGAAGAGAAAAGACTTCTTTCAATAAAATCAGTAGCGTATATTTTTCTGTCATAGTCAGCTATTACTTTATAAATGCCTTCATAATATTGTGTGTTGTCTTCGGAATTTACTGAGTATGTATTTTTAAAATTGATCTTATTATTATTACCGATCCTGTAATTTGCGTTAAATAAACCACCGTTCAGAACTGTATACTGCGAAATTCTTCCGTCATAATCTATAAGAGTGGTAGTATCTGAGTTGTATTCATTTCTCTGAATTGACGTATTCTCAAATCCGTTTTTATAAGTATATGAAAATAAAACTCCGAGAGGATTGTCAGCTACATTAAAATTATTTCCGAGAGCAAGCTGGAAACCGCCGTT
This sequence comes from Ignavibacteria bacterium, assembly GCA_035443185.1. Lineage (GTDB taxonomy): Bacteria > Bacteroidota > Ignavibacteria > Tepidaquicellales > Tepidaquicellaceae > UBA2330. The sequence continues at coordinate 13,521 of DAORRV010000034.1, forward strand.
GACAGGAGCTTTCCTGTTTTCCTGATCCCAATTATTAGTTAAAGTCTTTCCGTAGTTATTCTGTCCTGAGAATTTTCCTGAAGGGAAGTTAGAAGGAATGTTTCTGCCGCCATTATCTTTTCCTGAATTAAAGAAAAGTATTTTACTCTGACCTGCATTATAAGAATAAAAATCTCCGTTTGAAGTAGTACCCTCCAGATATGAACCTGTAGTTTCAAAATTCATGATCAGTTCATCTACAAAGTCCTTTGTATTAAGTTGTACCAGTCCGCCTGAGAAATTACCCGGCATGTCAGGAGTGAATGATTTTGCTACAATAATATTTTCAAGAAGCTTTGAAGGGAAGAGATCAAATGAGAATGATTTTCTGTCAGCTTCTGTACTCGGCACTTCGACACCGTTCAGAGTGGTGTTATTATATCTTTCTGAAGTACCTCTTACAAAGACATATTTATTATCAATTATATTTACACCTGATACTCTTTTCAGAACATCTGCTGTAGTAGCATCGGGAGCTCTGTTGATCTGCTGTTCACTAATACCGTCCTGTATAGTTGCGGAATTTTTCTGCGCATCGAGAAGCGACTGTTCGTTTGACAAAGTAGTAGAAGATTCAACTGTAATTTCTTCAGTCGTCAGTCCGTCCACTTTTAATGAAATATTTACTTTTGTATTTTCACCATCTCTTACTTTTACATCTTTTATAGTTACAGGCGAATATCCGATATAAGAAATTTCAAGATCATAATTACCTGCATCAATCGCTTCGAGCATAAATGAACCGTCAAGATCGGTAATTGTACCGATGATTGTACCTGTAATTTTTATAACTGCACCGACGAGCGGTTCTGAATTTGTTTTATCAGTGATCTTTCCGGAAATAGACTGTGAGTATAAGTTTGATGTGATGAATAAAACAATAATTATTAATAGAAGCTTTATATATTTGATCATTATTAAATTTAATTATGAACAAAGATACTTATAGCAGTTTACGTGAAGGTTAATTTAAAGTAAAGTATGTTAAGATATTGTTATGAAATTGTAAAGAAGTGAAATTTTCTTCTAAAATCACAGTAATATTTTTCATCCCCGGATAAATCCCAATTATTAATTTCGGACCGCTCAATAAATATAAAAACCTAAAACCGGATATACTCTAATTTTCACAAACTGCTAAAATTGCAATTTGATATAAATAAATATCTGTGTTATTTTTACAAAGTAATAAGTAACTCAGAATTATTTATTAATCAAACTAAAATTAAAATTATGGGAACGAACTTTGTAAAAAACGGAATGGGAGATCATTCTTACATCAAAAAATTGAGGACAGAAAATGATCTTCTTAAGAAAAAGCTTACTGAAGATTTTGGAATGAAGCACTCTGAATTTAATCTGGATCCGATTTTAGAAAATCAATGGCTGAAGCATATTTTAGAATTTGAAACTACATATGCAAGTGCCAGAAAACTGAAAGTGTATGAGATCATCGGAAAGCCGGATTTTAAGAAAGCGGAAACTCTCAATAGGACAGAGATTAAAATGGAACTGGATCGCATTACATATCTCTTAGCTCAAAAAAACATTCATATTGAAAATACAACAGGACAGGATCCTGAAAAGATTTACAGATTTATTACTGAAGAAATATTTGAGGAAGTAACTCAGGATATGAATATTGAAGGTTTAAATTTTTGTTTTGTTTATGAAGAACCGCCGGCTGTAAACTGATCTGATAGTTTGCC
>DAORRV010000034.1:15368-33529 GCA_035443185.1 Ignavibacteria bacterium
ACTTTTAGATTCCCAATCTTTTTGAATCACCAACAGCGGCTCAAATATTTAGAAATCACAATTTCAAAAATGGTGTCAAAATTACAGCGAAAAATTATTTGATCAGGATCATCTTCTTTACTTCGCTGAAATTTCCTGATTCAATTTTATAATAATAAATTCCAGTTGTCAAACCTCCCATATCATTTGAATCAAACTCTACATTATAATTTCCTTTTGTCTTAAAACCATTTACCAAAACAGCAACTTCTTTTCCGAGAGCATTGAAAACTTTCAACTTCACGTCACCATCTTTTGCTACAGTATAATTTATTATAGTTGCAGGATTAAATGGATTTGGATAATTCTGAGACAGAGAATAATTCAATACTGAAACAGTGTTGTTATTTTCTACTCCTGTCGGACCGGAGAATGGGAAATTAGTTGCAAATGGTGTTGTAGTGTAATATGCAGCTACATCACTTGTTCCATACAATTCTAAATAAATGAAATGATTGGATACATTTGCTGTAGTTCTTGCAGTTACAATTAAATTCCTTTGAATATTATTAAACTTAAATTTTAAAGAATCAAAAACAATAGGTTCGATTGAATATGGAACTGAGCGAAGTAATATATCTCCAGTATTGATCAGATTATTCCCATCTTTATCCCAATAGATATCAAAGGAAGTTATGTGGGTTTCGTCAGCTGTTCCGTACTTATATAACGTCATTGATTTGAGCGATCCGATCATTGGATTCACGTCAGTTGAAATTTTAAAACCTACAAGTTCTTTTGCAGTGTCGTTTGGATTTAAGACACCATTGATTATATAACCATTACCTCCATTTATTCCTTCAAGAGTAAACTTCGGAGAAGTAGTAGCTGCAAGTGCATCGATCCTTCCTGTTCCATATCTTGGATCTTTTCCGGGAGCACCTTTTTCCACTGAAGTAAGCTCAAGTACCTGATCAATATCTGCAGGCAGCATCTCAGGATTTACAGAAAGCATTAATGCTACACAACCTGCAGTATGCGGAGTAGCTGAAGATGTTCCGCTGAAACTGCTATAACCTGAACCCGAACTTACTGAAGTCGATGTCGTTCCGTTTCCGGGTGCAGATACATCAGGTTTTAATAATCCCATTGAGTCAGGAAGTTCGACTGGACTGGTTCTGCTGTAAGGATAATCCATATGACCCGGATCAACAGGATAAGTGTAAGTACCCCAGAGATTCCAGTTGCCCCAGGTCGCAGGTCCGTAAGGAGAGGAAGATGAAATAATATCTGAAGAGGCAGTCACATTTCCGACTCCGATCACTCCGCTGACATTGCCAACTTTTATCTGTTCTGGGTGAAGCCATGGCGGAGGACAATTACCGGCAGTTGAAATATTTAAAGGTATCGGTGCACTGGAGCTGCCGCCGTCATTACTTGTAGAATTAGTATGAACAACACCCGCTGCAAGTGACATGTCTGTGACTAATCTCATTTGTGAATAATTTGGCTTTGGAGCGAAATACCATTTCCAGCTCAGAGAACTTGTAATCACATGCGCTCCCATTTCGACTGCATATTGAAAAGCCGCCCACTGTGCAGATTCCCCTGCAGTATTTCTCAGCAGAATAGCTTTTGCTTCAGGTGAAACACCTGTCTGTGTACCACCGGTGCCATCGCCGACTACCTGCCCAAGTGTACCGCTGCCGTGAGAACCTGTTGTAATATTATAATTATTTGTAGTATAATCCCATCCTATAAAGTCATCTACTTTTCCGTTTCCATCGTCATCTACTCCATTAATATCTGCGGGATCAAAAGTCGAAGAAGTTCCGGACTGAATTAAAACTGTCATGCCATTATTGTTTGCATCTTCACCAAGATTCTGCCAGATTCCATTTACAAGATCAGGATGTTTCCACCAAAATCCATCATCTGAATTTGCGACTATCACTCCTCGTCCTTTATTTCCAAGAGCCCAAACCTGATCAGCTCTCATCAGAGTTATACCAGGCTGAGGAGGACTTGAAGAATTCTGCATCTGATCTGACCCAATAAATGGAGCTTTGATCGGTTTTGTATCCCAAAGCATTTCTACCGGATGTGTAGCATCATAGCAGATCATCTTTACATTTTCAAACTCTGTAAGTTCATTCAGAATATCTTCGTTTGCAGCAGTAATAATTGAATTTGTAATCCATAGAATTTCAAAATCATCAATTGCTCTCTGAGATTTTTTTGAATTAAGAAAATTTCTGATATTTCTCTGAGAATTCGATGAATAATTTTTTAGTCTGTCCACTACAATTTTTCTTCTTTCCTCTTTTGAAGTATTATATTCTATATCCGAGAAGTCTTGTAAAGTCAGATGTTCGTCGAGTAAAATATATACAGGAAATGTAGAATTATCCGAAGCTTCATTGATCTTATTTTGAAGTTCATAATGAAATTTCGGATTATCTGAGTAAACAAAATTTGTAGTGATTAAAAAGCAGAAAGTAAAAATAATTTTTATCATGATACTTATTTTAAATTTTCATTAATGTTAAATATCTGAGTAATTATTTCAAGAGAAAAAATGATTCGAATAAAATTTTGACAATTTAATCCATTAAGTAATTTTCCTGAGAAACTTCTTTGTTTCCGCAGAGTCACGTGCTCTTCGGACTCTGGGGATGCGGAATTAAAAATCTTTCACACTAAAACTTACTTTGTCAAACTTATCCGGATCAGCAATTATCTGTGTTAATTTTATTGCAATATCTTTCGGATCGGCAAGCTCTCCTTTTTCTTTAAACTCTATGAATTGTCCCACCATACTAAAATCATCCGGATTAACTTTTCTAAGTTCATCCTGCATTTTTGTATCGACTACACCGGGTCCGACTGCAAATATATGAACAGGATTATCGGAATGTTTCAGCTTTTGTTCTAAAGCAGTCACTTCACTTATCATCTCCAGTGCAGATTTCGATGAGCAGTAAATGCTCCATGATTCGATTGCTCTTTTACCTGCACCTGAACTTACATTAAGTATGACCCTCTTACAATTTTCATTCTGATAACTTTTTAAAAAACTATTCATTATTAAGGATGGACTGATAATATTAACATTATAATCACTGATGATCAAATCCTGATCTCGCTTGCCGAGATGTTTTACCTCTCCTGATGAAGCGGCATTATTTATTAAGATGATTGATTCAGAATTTTTTACTTCGGGAAACTCATAGTTCTTTACTTCATTTACTTTATTAAGGTCAATTTGAATGTGTTGAAAATTTTCATGAGAAATTTCATTCGATCTTGAAAGACCAAAGACGAAATTATTTTCATTTTGCAAAAGATGCTCTGCAAGTGCTCTGCCGATTCCTCTGCCTGTACCGGTGATGAAATAATAATTCATTGGATTTTATTTTAAAGAATAAATTAATTTAATGGGAATAAATTACAGGTATCTATTTTCAAGTTCAAGTTACTCAAATATTTCTCGAATTTTATTTCATCAAATATAAAAATGTCATTATTTACTTTCATTGAAATTAAAGCAATGTTAAGTTTAAAATAAATTTTCAGAGATTTTTAAAAATATTTTGAAGACGACTTAATCTAAAAAATATTAATAAAAATAACTGACACAGATGTAATTAATTTACTGACAGATATTCCAGATAAGAATTTATTCTAAGGTCAGGTAGGAACTATTGTTGAAATTTTATCAGATTATAAATATGAAGCTGAATTTTGCAATCACAAAGGTGAAACAGTTTCTATGGTACTTTTAGATAGCAGTAATTTACTTTTAATGCATTATGAATTTGAAGCTGTTTAATTTTAATTTATTCCAAATTTCTTCATTTTACCTTCACTTCCATTCTCCAATGCTTATCATTCCTAAATTGATTTAACACATTAAAATAATTAATTTGTCTAAAATTAATTACACACTATATTAATGAGTAAAATTGCATTCGTTTTTCCCGGGCAGGGTTCTCAAACTGTCGGGATGGGAAAAGATCTTTTTGATAATTTTGATCTGGCAAAAGAAATTTATAAAAAGGCAGATGAGATAATGGAAATGCCCCTGAGTACTATTTCTTTTGAAGGTCCTGCAGATATTCTTACACAAACTCACATTACACAGCCGGCACTTTTTGTTCACTCTTATATATTGATCAAGCTCATCGGCGATAAGCTTATTGCCAATACTGCTGCAGGTCATTCACTTGGTGAATACACAGCAAATGTTTATGCAGGTTCTTTTTCTTTTGAGAATGGACTGAGACTTGTAAAAAAAAGAGGTGAGCTGATGAAAGTTTCCGGACTTCGGAGACCGGGCACAATGGCTGCTGTGATAGGGCTTTCACCTGAGCAGGTTGACGAGATCTGTGAAAAAGCAAAAGAACATCAGATCGTTCAGCCTGCGAATTATAATGCTCCCGGACAGATCGTAATCTCAGGAGATGTCGATGCTGTTCACCGCGCAATGATTATTGCAAAAGAAGAACCTTACAACAGTAGAATGGTGAAGGAGCTTCAGGTAAGCGGTGCGTTTCATTCGGAGCTTATGCTATCTTCTGCAGAGGAATTAAAAGTCGCACTTGAACAGACTGAAGTTTATGATTCACTGATTCCTGTTTATGCAAATGTAGATGCAGAGCCGGTTACGGAAGACGATATAATAAGGAATTCACTTTACAGACAGCTTATGTCTTCTGTAAAATGGCAGGGGTCAATTGAAAATATGATCAGAGGTCTTGATGTGAAAAAGTTTTATGAGATCGGTTCGGGGAAAGTTCTTACAGGATTGATAAAAAGGATTAACCCAGATGTGGAAGTTTTTAATATAGGGACAGCAGAGGATATTAAGAATCTTAGTTAAATTCACTTCTCTCTAAAAAAAATAAGAGAATGTTCAAATAAATTTTATAAAAAATAATAATGGCAGATTTTAAAGGCAGAGTAATTTTAATAACAGGCGGATCAAGAGGGATTGGAAAGACTATCGCTGAATCATTTTCAGATGAAGGTGCGACTGTAATTGTGACATACAGAAATTCCATTGATGATGCTTATTTTGATTCAAAAGGAATAATGCATTTTAAATGTGATGTGTCTGATATGAAATCTGTGCAGGCAATGGTGGACGGCATAATAAAAGATCATGAGAAAATAGATGTATTAATAAACAACGCAGGCATTACAAAAGACGGACTGCTGATGAGAATGAGTGAAGATGACTGGGATGCTGTACTTGATACAAATCTCAAAGGAGTTTTCAATATGACAAAAGCAGTTACGAGAAACATGATGAGTAAAAGATACGGCAGGGTAATTAATATTACTTCAGTAGTCGGAATAACGGGAAACGCAGGACAGGCAAATTATGTCGCATCAAAAGCAGGCGTGATCGGATTTACAAAATCCATTGCAAAAGAACTTGCATCAAGAAATATTACCGTGAATGCAGTTGCACCCGGATTTATAGAAACGGAAATGACAGATAAATTATCTGATGAAGTAAAACAGACTTACATGAATATGATACCCTTAAAAAAATTCGGTAAAGGTGAAGACATTGCCAAAGCAGTGAAATTCCTTGCAGGCGGCGATGCGGATTATATTACCGGTCAGACGCTTTGTGTTGACGGCGGAATCGTCATGTAGAATCAGCCTACAGACTGATTCTGCAAATTAAAAATTAATAATTAAAAATTACGAATTTGAAATTAATTAAAATAAAATGAATACAAAAAAACAAAATGCACCAACAGCTGCGAAAATAATTTTAACATTGCTTTTAGGAATGGTAATATTATCCGGCTGTAATAACAGTTTTGATGCTTTGAAAGGGAAAGTATATTTATATAAGGACAGTGTATATGAATTCACAGCAGCATTTGAAGGAGACACAATTTTTTATATCATGAAAGATGAAAGAATGCCAATGTTCCATAAGTCTTTATTTGAAAGTGAACAGGTAAATGATTCAACATATCTTATTACTCTGAAAGACCAGCCAAAATTCTGGGACAAGAACACATGGGAAATAGTTGTGGTCGATGATAAAAAATTCCGATCAAAAGAATCCGGTAATTATTATAATTTATATTCTGACACTATGATAGTAAGGCTTGCTCCTGAATTTCAGAAGCCGATAAAATAAATTCCGGATAAGGACAAAAACTTTTTATAGGTGAAATTAAAATGAATACTGTTTGAAAAAGGAAATTAGATTAAGGAAAGAAAATTTTGAAACCGATTCAGGGATTGAAATTCCTGCATATCTTAATGATCCGAAAAAAATCCCTGACCCCGGAGAGTTTCCTTTTCTGAGAGGTGTTCATAACTCAATGTACAGATCGAAACTCTGGACGATGAGGCAGTATGCGGGTTTTGCGACTGCGGAGGAATCAAATGAGAGATATAAATTTCTTATAAATTCAGGTACTACGGGCTTATCAGTTGCTTTCGATCTGCCTACTCAAATCGGATATGACAGTGACGATCCGATGAGTGAAGGAGAGGTCGGTAAAGCGGGGGTTGCGATTGATTCCCTTGAAGACATGGAGACATTGTTTGATGGTATCAGACTTGCTGATATTACATCATCGATGACAATAAATTCTACTGCAGCGATATTGCTGATGATGTATGTTGCAATTGCAAAAAAGCAAAATGCGGATCTTACAAAACTTTCCGGCACTATACAGAATGATCTTTTAAAAGAATACATTGCGCGCGGAACTTACATTTATCCGCCAAAAGAATCCATGAGACTGATCACCGACATTTTCAAATGGTGCAGCAAAGAGCTTCCTTCCTGGAATACAATTTCCATCAGCGGATATCACATTCGTGAAGCAGGATCGAGTGCAGTACAGGAAGTTGCATTTACTTTATCTGACGGAATTGAATATGTAAAGTCTGCTATCGAGTCGGGACTTGATGTAGATGATTTTGCAAAACGGCTTTCATTCTTTTTTAATTCTCATAATAATTTTACAGAGGAAGTAGCAAAGTTCAGAGCAGCCAGAAGGATATGGGCTAAGATAATGAAGGAAAGATTCGGAGCAAAAGATGATGCAAGTATGAAGCTGCGGTTTCATGCGCAGACAGGAGGCTCAACATTGTCTGACAGGCAGATTGATAACAATATTGTGCGCGTTACAATACAGGCACTTGCTGCGGTACTTGGCGGTTGCCAGTCTCTTCATACAAACGGAAAGGATGAAGCCATTGCACTTCCGACCGAACAGTCAGTTCAGACTGCACTAAGGACACAGCAGATAATTGCATATGAAAGCGGAGTTGCAGATTCAGTAGACGCACTTGGCGGTTCATATCTGATAGAATATTTAACAGATCAGATCGAGGAAAAGGCAATGGATTATATTAATAAGATCGATGAGATGGGTGGTGCATCAAAAGCTATTGAATATAATTATCAAAAGAATGAAATAGAGAAAAATGCATATCAATTACAAAAGGACATTGAAGATAAAAAAATAATTGAAGTAGGTGTAAATGAATTCATGTCTGACATAGAAGAAGAGCATATAGTTTTCAGAGTGGATGACAGCGTTAGAACAAGACAGATTGAAAAGCTGAAAATTCTCAAAGAGAAAAGAGATAATAAAAAAGTAAATGAAATTTTAGAAACTATAAAAAAAGAATCCCAGTCAGATGAAAATCTTCTTCCTTTTATACTTGAGGCAGTAGAAAATTATGCAACAATAGGGGAAATTTCAAATGCACTCAGAGAAGTCTGGGGCGAGTACAAAGCCATTTAATAAATTTCATATTTTTAAAATTATGAGACAAAAAGTTATCTGGGTATCAGGATCATCATCAGGGATTGGAAGAGAGATTGCGAAAGAATTTTCAAAAGCGGGTCACAAAGTTGCAGTTACTGCCAGACGCAAAAATGACTTAGCGAAATTAGTAAATGAAATAAGATCCGAAGGTGGCATTGCTTCAGCATTTATTTGCAATGTAATGTCCGGGAAGAGTGTAATCTCAACTTTCAAAAAAATCACAGAAGATCTGGGAAAGGTCGATTGTTTGGTAAACAATGCCGGCACGACTGTATTCAAATCATTTACTGATACCAGTATTTCAGATTACGATAATGTACTTAATACAAATCTTCGCGGCGCATTTCTTTGTATAAAATCTGTACTTCCTGAAATGCTGACGAAAAAGAAAGGGCATATTATAAACGTATTGTCAGTAGCTGCCAATACTGCATTTGAGAACAGTTCAGTATATGCTGCTTCCAAGGCAGCACTTCTTGCAATGTCAAATTCTCTGAGATCAGAAGTACGGAGTAAAAAAATAAAAGTCAGCAATATACTTCCCGGAGCTGTCGAGACTGAAATGTGGGATAAAAAATCTATTGAACAATTCGGTCACAAAATGATGCAACCAATTGATATTGCTAAGATAGTATTAACTGTTTTTAACCAGCCTGACAGAGTTCTTATCGAAGATATTATTGTACGCCCTGAGTTTGGTGACCTTTAAATTTCTGAGGATAAGTTATTTTTTTGATTATGGTTTTTGAAAAAGTTTAAATATCAACGATATTGAAATTAACCTAAAGACAAATATTTATTTCGGTTATACATTTTATAATAATCTTTATAAAAAAATTTATTGAAAAAACAGGTTTTTTTTTAATTAAGTATGTTTACTCATTTTTCATTTTTGCTTATAAATTGTATACAAATCTAAACCACTTAAACTCTTGCTCACACTGCGTTTATCAATTATTCTCCAAAATTTAAAAAAATCTCAATTTCGCATATTGATTTTTATATTGTTAAAAAATAATTAGTAGATTATATTACATCAATTAAAGATTAACCCAAATGTTCACCATATTAATCTTAATTTTATTGTTCCAAAATTTTTAAATTCAAAACATAACTAATTATGAAAATAATATTTTTCATTTCAGCTTTCCTATTTATAAATTTCAATATAAATGCAGAAATCATATATACTGATCCTGTGCAGGATGCAAAATATGTCAGCATCAACAACAGTATAATAATTGGATTTGACAAACAGATCAAAGGATCTGTTATTAATTCAGTTATTCAGGTGAGAGGTTCAATTAGCGGTATACATACCGGAAAATTTATTATTACAAATGATAAGATGAAATTAATTTTCAAACCTGATCTTCCATTTGCATTTAATGAATCAGTTGAAGTTAATTTTATCCCTGACGGTTCAGGTATTGGTAAAAGCAACAGAATTTCATATTCATTCCGGACTGAGGTTAAAAAAACAAAAGTGGATCAGAATCAAATCCTTATTAATGAATTAGGAAACGCTCCCTATAATACAAACCCTGGTTCTTTGCCATTACCAACTTTGCAGGTTTTAGAATCAAACAACCCATCTCCCGGAGAGATCTATCTTGGAAGTTTCGCTTTCGCTGTTGGTCAATCAGATTCATATCTTCTGATCTCAAACAATGCCGGTGCATATTCTTACAACAGACCATCGCCAAATAGATTTTTCGATTTCAGAAAACAGCCAAATGGCATGTACACTTATTTTACTGTTGATAAATATTATGGAGAGGATTTTAATCATAATATAATTGATAGTTTTTATTGCGGAAATGGATACACTACTGATTTTCATGAATTGGTATTATTAAATAACGGTCATGCTTTACTAATGAGCTATGATCCTCAACCTGTTGATATGAGTCAGGTAGTTCAGGGCGGCAATCCAAATGCAACTGTGTTTGGTTTGATCATACAGGAAATTGATGTAAATAAAGATGTGGTATTTCAATGGAGAAGCTGGGATCACATTGCAATTACAGATGCTATCCATGAAAATCTTTTAGCGGCTTCGGTTGACTATATTCACGGAAATGCAATTGAAATGGATCATGATGGAAATCTTTTAATCTCATCAAGGCATATCAGTGAGATTACAAAGATCAACCGGACTACCGGTGATATTATCTGGCGTCTTGGTGGAGTTCAGAATCAATTTACATTTGTAAATGATCCTATTAAATTTAGTTATCAGCATGATATAAGAAGGTTAAAGAATGGTAATATAACACTTTATGACAATGGAAATTTTCACTCTCCTCAATTTTCGAGAGCAGTTGAATATCAGCTTGACGAAGTAAATAAAGTGGCAACATTAGTATGGCAATTCAGAAGGACACCTGACTATTATGGATTTGCTATGGGTACTACACAGAGACTTCCAAACGGGAATACTTTAATTGGCTGGGGCGCTGTCAGTCCTACTTTGACAGAAGTAAGACCTAACGGACAGGTTGCTCTTGAAATGAGACTTCTATGGCCAACGGTATCTTACAGAGTATTTAAAGATCAGACAAAATTAACATTAAACTTAAAACTTGCAATAGAAGGATTATACAATTCGGCAGAAGACAGACTTAATATGAAAGATACTGTAAGAGCATATATAAGAAATTCTACTTTACCTTACAACATTATAGATTCGGCAGTAGCTTATGTAGATTCAGTTAATTTCAACGGGGACTTCAGGTTTTATAATGTGCCTACAGGGACTTATTATGTATCTACAAAACACAGAAACTCAATTGAGACATGGAGTAAAGTCGGGGGTGAATCCTTTGTTGAATATGGTGTATATCATTATGATTTCACAAATTTAATTTCAAAAGCATTTGGCAACAATCTTGTTTTGAGTGGATCGAAATTTTGTTTTTATAGTGGTGACGTAAATCAGGATGGAAATATAGATCTGGCTGATGGAAGTATTATTGGAAATGATGTTTCAGTTTTTGCTATGGGTTATTTACCAACAGATATTAATGGAGATGGTATAGTGGATATTATAGATGCCTTAGTTACTGATAACAACGTCTTTGATTTAATCCAGAAACAAACTCCATGATCTAAATTATTTAGATCATAAATTTAATATCCGGATATTAGATCCATTTTCTTTAAAAATTATTTTACCTTAGCTAAAAATATTCAAAAATTCTAGCTAAGGTTTTTTATTTGTATCAGGATACAATTTGTTTATTTTTTAAATCATTAACTTCTATGTTCAGAAATATTTATAAAATGGTAAAAGTAAAATTTACAACAGAAATTTCAATTTTGATTTAGCAGGAAAATTTTCAAAGAATGTATTACATAATAATTTTATCATTAGATTTTATATAGCTGTTAAATAAACAAATGAACAGATTGCTCTCAATATTTTACATTGACATTTCTCAGCATTAGAATTATATTGAGGACTGTATTTTTTAAACCTATTCAAGACATTAACACATATTACGGAGTGAAAATTTGAAGAAAAATCTTTCCCGAATAGTAATCACTATTGCATTAATCGTGCTATCGATTTACTTTCTCTACCCCACTTATCAGGATTACAATTTACACAAAGAGCTGTCTAAACTTACAGGTCAGGACAGTGTGGATTTTATAGATAAGAATGCCGAAGAGCTAAATGATGCAAGGGATAAAAGACTTAAATTAGGTCTCGACCTAAAAGGCGGTATGTACGTTGTAATGGACGTTGACGTTGTAAAGCTTCTTGAGGACATGTCAACCAAAAAAGACGAAACGCTGACAGCTATATTGTTAGAAGTAAAAGAAGCAACAACAGATAATGATGAGATCATCCTCGAAACATTCAAGGTTAAGCTGAATGAAAAAGGATTAAATCTTAAGACTTATTATGGCGAGATCAGAGACACCGATGCCGATGTTGAATCCAGGCTGAAAACTGAAATTGATAATGCTCTCGACAGAGCAGTAGAGATTGTCAGGAACAGGGTGGACCAGTACGGAGTAGCTGAACCGCAGATCCAGAAGATAGGAAACAGCAGGATCATTGTAGAGCTTCCTGGTGTAAGTAACCCTGAAGAAGTAAGAAAACTTTTGGAAGGTACTGCTTTACTAGAATTCAAACTTATTTATGATCCACAGGCAACTGTAAGAGTAATGGAATCTATAAATAAGATAATGACTGGTGACACTACTACTGTTTCAGATTCGACTTTGTCTTTAAATGAAAATGATTCTTTAAATTCAGGCAATGAATCTATTACAGAAACTGATTCTTCAAAATTAAACTCTGCTGCAACAAAAGATTCCCTTAAAGAAAAGAAATCAACTACAGAAAACAAATTAGCAAACAAAGATACTTCTGTAAAAAAAGAAACAGATTCTGTTAAGAAAACCGATACTTCAGTTACTGATGCAGACACTGCAACAGAAAATGATACTCTTGCAGATGAGACAGACACTTCAGATGCACAGCTAAGTGAAGAAGAGTTCAAAGAAAAATATCCATTCTTCTCAATGGTTTCCTTGAATCAGGAAAGCGGTACTGCTGACGGTTATGTAAAAGAAAGCGATAAGGAAAAAATTGAGAGACTTTTTAAGAGAGAAGATATCGCAAGTTTAATACCATCAGATATGCAATTTGCCTGGTCAAAGAAAACTTTCGAATCTGAAGGTGAAAAAATATATGTTTTATATGCAGTAAAAAAAGATGCTGAGCTCACAGGAAAAGTCATTGTAGACGCCAGAGCAAATATTGATCCGACGAGCAATACTCCGGTAGTTACAATGGAAATGGATGTAGAAGGTGCTTCAGACTGGGCGAGAATAACCGGTGCAAATATAAATAAAAGAATTGCGATCGTACTTGATAACGTTGTCTATTCAGCACCTGTCGTAAGAAGCAAGATCAGCGGCGGTAGTTCACAGATCGAAGGAATGGCTGATGTACCAGAAGCAAAACTTTTAGAAATCGTATTAAAGGCAGGTGCTTTACCTGCTCCGGTCAAGATTATTGAAGAAAGATCTATCGGACCATCACTTGGTGAAGATTCGATCAGATCAGGTATTTTATCTTCTATTGCAGCACTAATATTAGTTGCACTCTTTATGATATTTTATTATAAACTCGGCGGATCAATTGCCGACGTAGCTGTAATAATCAATATGCTTTTTATATTTGGTATCATGGCTTCATTAAAAGCAACACTGACTCTACCTGGTATTGCGGGACTTATTTTATCCATAGGTATGTCTGTAGATACAAACGTTCTTATCTTTGAAAGAATAAGAGAAGAAATTTCACTAGGTAAACCTTTGAAAACTGCAGTTGATCTTGGTTATAAAAAGGCATTTTCTGCAATCATTGATTCACACCTTACAGGTCTTATTACAGGTGTAATTTTGTATCAGTTCGGAACCGGACCAATACAGGGTTTTGCTTTAACATTAATATTCGGTCTGCTTGCAAACTTATTCACAGGTATTGTAATTACACATTACATTATAGATATACTGATGGAAAAAGGCAAAAAAGTCAGTTTCGGTTAATTATTAAAAAATAAAATTTATTTGAATTTATAATGAGAATTTTTGAAAACGCTAATTACGACTTTTTAGGTAAAAGGAAAATTTTTTATGTGGTTTCCATTGCCATAATCGTAATAGGTTTTACTGTATTATTTACTGCAAACAGTATTCCCTTAGGGATTGATTTCAGTGGAGGTACAGAAATACAATTACAATTTGAAAAAGATGTAAATATTTCAGATCTGAGGACAGCTATGGATGATGCAGGCTTTGCAGGGATGGAAATTAAAACAATGGGAACTGAAAGAGATGTTTTGTTGAGAACTCCGATGCAGGAAGAAGGTCAGATTGTCTCTGATAAGATTCAGGAAGGTATAAAAGCAAAGATAGGTGACAATAACTTTGAAGTAATGAGAACTGACAAAGTAGGTCCAAAAATTGGAGAAGAACTCAGAAGGAATGCATTATTTGCTGTTTTATTTTCTCTTCTGGCTATTCTGATCTATTTAGCATTCAGATTTCAGTTTGTTTTTGCTATGGGAGCTGTAATAGCACTTTTTCATGATGTTCTAATCACCATTGCTGTAATAGCAATAGCAGATTTTGCGGTTCCGGGATTAAGGCTGGAATTCAATCAGTCTATGCTTGCAGCGTTTCTTACACTTGTTGGTTTCTCGTCAAATGATACAGTGGTTGTATTCGACAGGATCAGAGAGAATATTAAATTATTTAAAAATGAAGATACACTTGCTATCATGAATAAGAGTATAAACGCTACTCTTAGCAGAACTATGATTACCAGTGGTATTGTTTTTCTTACTGTGCTGGTGTTATTTATTTTCGGTGGTGAAGTGAACAGAAGTTTTGCATTTACTTTCGGTATAGGTATTATTACTGGAACTTATTCTTCTGTTTTTGTTGCAAGTGCAATTGTTACTGACTGGAAGTTAAGAACTGTTGGACTAAAGAATAAATCTGAAAATTTCAAAACAGCAAAAGTAAAAAAAGCATAATGTCAGATATAGTTGTAAAATATACTGGTGAAGGCGATGAAAAATCTGTACTTATTGAAATTCAAAATGAAATGCTGGGTCTGCCAAATCACAGATCACTCAATGATATTGTAAATGAAGAGATCAAAAATGATATTAAGAATTTTTGTTTTGACCTTTCAAATTTAACCGCTATCAGTAGTTCAGGCATTGGTGTACTAATCGGTAATCTTAAAAACATTAACAGTGCCGGTGGTAAACTTAAGATTGAAAACGCAAATGATAAGATTCTGAATATTTTCAGGATCTCAAAACTTGATTCAATATTTAATTTAAACGGTTAATAAGCAAAATACATATAATTAATTTTTAAAAAGTCTTCAATTCAGATTCAATGATTGAAGATTTTTTTATTTAAACCAAACCAATATTAATGTTAGATAAAATTACAGTTTTAGTAGGTCTTCAATGGGGAGATGAAGGAAAAGGAAGAATGGTGGATTTTCTGGCTCAGGAAGCTGATGCAGTGGTCAGATATCAGGGTGGAAATAATGCCGGACATACCGTAGTCAATGAATTTGGTACATTCAAGCTCCATCTTATTCCCTCAGGTATTTTCAATGATAAGGTCATGAACATTCTTGGTACAGGTATGGTCATTGACATTGAAGCTCTTTCGGAGGAACTTGAAGATCTTGAAAAAAACGGTATCAGTACTAAAAACATACGACTTTCTGACAGAGCGACTATCACATTTCCATTTCATAGATTAGAAGATAATCTGGAAGAGGAAAGGCTTGGCAGTGCTGCTTTTGGTTCAACAAGAAGAGGAATTGCCTATGCATATGGTGAAAGATATATGAAAAAAAGTATTATGCTTGGTGAGCTTAATTACCCGGAGCATCTTAAAAAGCGTATCACAGATATTGTAGAATGGAAAAATCTTATTTTGAAAAATGTTTATAAAAGTGATGAAACATTAAATTCAGGAGAGATTCTCGATTGGCTGAATGAATTTGGCGGGAAGATCAAAGATAAAATTTGCGATACATCACTTTTATTAGATGAATATTATAATGATAATAAGAAGATACTTTTCGAAGCACAACTGGGAACTCTACGGGATATTTATTACGGAATTTATCCATTCACTACATCTTCCTGCACTCTTGCTACATTTGCACCCGTCGGCGGAGGATTACCCGGAAAAAGGATCGACAATATTATCGGAGTGATGAAATCATTTTCTACATGTGTTGGAAGCGGTCCGTTTGTTACTGAGATGAGTGATGAAGAAGCCGGACAGCTTCGGGAGACAGCAATGGAATACGGAGCTTCTACCGGCAGACCTCGCAGGATTGGGCATTTTGATGCGGTTGCTACAAGATACGGCGCGAGAATACAGGGAACAGATGAGATCGCAATGACAAAATTAGACAGTCTATCCGGACAAAAAAAACTTAAGATATGTATTGGTTATAATATTGATGGTAAAAGCTTTAATGATTTTCAGCTTACTCCGGGACTTGAGATTGCTGAGCCTGAATATATAGAAATGGACGGCTGGGATGAGGATATTACAGGTTGTAGAAATTTTACTGAACTTCCAAAAAATGCACAGGATTATGTAAATAAAGTGGAAGATCTGATCGGATTTAAGATCAAATATATTTCTGTAGGTCCTGAACGAGAAAGTCTTATCATCAAATAAATTACTATGACACATCCTTCTGTTAATGAAATGTGGAACAGATTCATTATAGCTCATCCTGAATTTTCTGATTCTAAATATACTTCATGGTATTTTTGTAATACGAAGAAATGTGCAGACGATCTGGCTGTGCTAGTTAACGCAGGTATAAAAACAGCAACGTGCTCATTAAATTACTGGTATGAAAATGGATTTGAAAAACGTCCTGAAGCCGGAGAATTCAATGTGATCACAAACTGGGAAGGCGAAGCCCAGTTTATTACCAGGACTGTAAAATTAACTTTAATGAAGTTCAAAGATATGACTGAAGACCTTGCATCAAGAGAAGGAGAAGGCGACAGATCACTTGAATACTGGCGAAAAGTTCATATTCGTTATTTCTCTGATGAACTTGTAAAAGAAGGACTTGAATTTAACGAAGACTTGTCCATACTTTTTGAAGAGTTTGTAAAAGTATTTGAATAAATCTTCATACTGATATTTTATTTAAACATTAATTATTCCCGCCGGAATTTTCACCGGAATTTTCTTTTATGTTAGATTCCTCTACAGTTACAATGACTTCTTTTTCATCTGCATAATTTTCATTTTTCATCGGAGTACTGCTTGTATCTCTGACTATTACAGTTGGTGGAGTTACATTAATATTTCTTTCGCTTTCCGGTTTTTCTTTATCTATCAGTGCGTCAAATGAGATAAGTCCGGCTCCCATAAACATTGTAGCGATTCCGCATGCAAGGAAAACAAAATTATAACTATACGGTAATTCAGGATGTCCAATTCCTAATACTATGAGAAAACTGAAAGACATAACTGCAATGAAAAAACTTGTAACCGGTGTAAACAGACCAATGATATACATTGCTCCAAATATCATTTGCATAAACGGCAGTACAAAAGCCAGTATAAATGCAATGTTATCATTCATTTGTCCCATCTCCTGAACGGAAGTAATAAATGCCTGCAGATTCAGCAGTTTACCTGCTCCGGCAAATAAAAACAAAGACCCTAATGAAAGTCTGATAATCAGTATACCGACCGATGATGAAAATTTTCCACTCTTAGCTTTAAAGAATACACTCATTTTAGTTTTTTTATTTTTTATAAATTACTGAAATAATTTCAATGCTTTTACAATTTAAAAAAAATAACTTTTTTAATATACCCAATATTGAAAGTGATAATTATCCGAAATTTCTCTGCACAAAGATCATGAAGAAAGTTCATCATACCTCACAAGTTCCCACTTCATATCGAGATTAGAGAAAGAGAGTTCACAGAGAAGATCTTTCTCTTTACATGTCACGATATAGTGCATGACGAATCCTTCACGGACGGGGATTTTCCAGCTTTGCAGCATTTCGGATACTCTGTAAACTCCGTTGTTCCATTTGAATCTGAGAATTTCAAGTTTCAGATTTTTGAAGTAGGCGATCACTTCGACTGCTTCGAAGACCTGATTTACGTTTTCCATGGCTGTTATTTTAGTTACCATAATAATTTAAGGTAATTAAATATTATTGTCAATGAAAGGATAATTACAATTACGAATGAATAAAATAATAAGTGAAAACTTCAATAGAAGGAAACTATATTACATAAATTTTAATCCTTCAAATATATAATTTCTTCTTGCAGAATGGAATGTATTACTCCGGAAAATATAAATCATGATAACTATTGGAATCATCCTCTTTTATAAAAAACAGCAAAAAGTTTGTCGGAATGACATATGAAAATTACTACAAATCTTATGCAATCTTTTTGTTCACCCGCCAAAAGTGCAGAAGATGTTTGCTTATGGATGTGTTTGAATAAACATTTTAAATCTCCATATTAAATTTAAAAATCAATTAATGTGTGAAATGTGAGAGAAAGAAAATTCTACTCATATATAATTCCTTTTATTATTTGCTGAAGTAAAGTAAGATGAGTAATTTTTATAAATAAGGATTTTTTTGGAGAGAATTTTTTCAGCAGATGGTTGGATATTGCAACACGCTGCATGAAAATCACGGGTTGCAGATTGCAGGTTGCTGCAGTGAGGTGTGGGACAGATTCGAACTGTCGAATAAAAGTTTTGCAGACTTTCCCCTTAAGCCACTTGGGTACCAC
>DAORRV010000035.1:0-14341 GCA_035443185.1 Ignavibacteria bacterium
TTTGTGGCTTTGTGGCTTTGTGGCTTTGTGGCTTTGTGGCTTTGTGGCTTTGTGTCTTTGTGGCTTTGTGGCTTTGTGGCTTTGTGGCTTTGTGGCTTTGTGGCTTTGTAGCTTTGTGGCTTTGTGGCTTTGTGGCTTTGTGGCTTTGTGGCTTTGTGGTATTAATTAAAATTATGTTTTGAGAACATTTTCTTTCCAGGGAGGGGGAGGCTTAAATTGCAATTAGATCATTACAATTTGCAAAGACCTATTTTATAATACCGGCAGTTTAAACACAAACTCACTTCCTTTCTCATATTCACTTGTCACGTAAATTACTCCTTTATGAGCTTCAATGAATTCTTTACTAATTGCCAGCCCAAGTCCAACACCTTTGTACTGATTTCCGGTGTTTTCTTTGTTAACCTGTACAAACTTCTGAAATATTTTGTCTATATATTCCGGCTTAATACCAACACCGTTATCACTTACAGAGAATTTTACAAAATTATTTTCCCTGCTGACTTTAAATTTAATTTCACCACCTTCATAAGTATATCTTACTGCATTATTTAACAAATTAATAATCACCCATGCAATTTTATTTACATCAAGTATTAATTTCGGTAAACCTTTTTCGATCTCCAAATCGAAGTTTATATTTTTCTGCTCCAGCTGCATCAGCATTGGTGTTACTGCAGCATCAACCAGCTCTTCCAAAGAAATTTCCTGATATTTATATATCTCACCGCCTGATTCAAGTTTGGCAAGATTAAGCAATTCATTTACCATTTTCAATAAACGTTTTACTTCTTCTTTCATTGAAGATGTTAATTTTTTCTGTTCGTTGTTTAATTCTCCGACTCTGATATCCTGAAGAAGTCTTAAACTCATATTCATAGCAGCCAGTGGTGTTTTCAGCTCATGAGAAACTGTAGCTACAAACCCACTTTTTATTTCATCCAGCTCTTTAAAGCCTGTTACATTTTTCAAAACTATTATTGTACCAATAATCTCTGTATTTGAATAGGATATTTTAGTAAAATCTTTTTGATAAAACTCCTCTTTATTATTATTGACGATTCGGAGATATTTATTTTTATCTTCAGATTTGTAAGATTCATTTTGTTTCCTGCTGTCAATAATATTTTTAAAAAGGTTATTTGCAGCTGCTATTTTGTCTACATGTCTTCCTACTAATTCAGTCTGTTCAATACCGAGAAGTTCTGAGCTTACTTTATTTGCAAATATTACAATATCCTTTTCATCCAGTACTATGATTGCATCTCTCATGTTTTCGACGATGGCTTCAGCGCGTTTTTTCTCTACTATAATTTTTTCAATATTGGATTTTTCATATTCACTTAATTTTTCTGCCATTTTGTTAAATGAAACAGCCAGTGCTCCGACTTCATTATCGGATTTTACCTCTATTCTTTCGGAATATTTTTTATTCGAAATGCCTTCAACTTTTTTTGTTAGTTCAAGTATGGGCTGAATGATTGTAGATGGAGCTTTAATAATAATTAATGCAACAAACAATATTGACATACCTGCAACTATAAGCATTAATAATTCTGTCTCTTTGGAGATCTTGTTTGAATTTTCACTTTTATTAAGTATTGCTTTTTCATTCAGCTCCAGCAGATCATAGCAAAGTTTTTTTACTTTTTTGTATTCAGGAATTAATTCATTAAAATATTTTATATCGGAAAAAGCTGTATCTGCGTTCTCTATTTTTGATATATAAATATCAAATTGCTTTCTGATATCTTTTAATTTTTCTGATTCACCTGTTTCAGTAATGTTTCCTTCACACTTTATTAAATATTCTGAAAAGGCTTTTTTTGCAAGTATGTACTCCCTGCTTGAAATATCTTTTTCAATTTGTTTTTTTGAAAGAAGAATGGCTTGTGAATTTTCAATAATATCCAGATTATCTATCAATTTATTTGCTGATTCAATTGAAAGATAGTTGTCTTTTAAAATTTTTTCAGAAGCTGAGTTTAAACGTTCTATAAAATAAATACTGAAAGAACTGAGTGCAATAATTATTGCCCCCATTAGAACATATCCCCAGAGTATTAATGTTTTTAATTTCATTGGTCAGGTTATAATTTCAATATCACAATCAATATCTTTCATAGCATTCATTAGTTTATTTACTATATTCCCTTTCAATATTTTTTTAAAAGACTTTTTATCATCAGGTCTGCCCATAACTATTTTGGTGATCTCTTTCTCCTTTGAATAAATAATTATTCCTTCAACTATAGAGCCTGCCTTTATTTTTTCAGAAGAAGCTCCGAGATCGGTAGCCATCTTGAAATTATTGATCAGATGTCTTTGAATTGCAAGATCAAGATCCTCAAACGGTTCACTGTTGGTTTCCACATACAATACAAACCATTTTGAATCCAATCGGTCAGCAATTCTGTAGCTGTGCCTGATTATTTTTTTATTCTGATTGTAATCATTTCCAATACATACAAGTATCTTTTCCTTGTCATATCTTTCTGATCTGGGAACTTCAAATATAATTTTTTTTTCAACCTGATCAGCAACTTCCCTCAAAGCAAGTTCACGAAGCTGAAGCAGATTATCCTTTTTAAAAAAATTAGATAATGCAGAATCAATTTTATCCTTTTTATAGATCTTTCCTGACTTTAAACGACTGATAAGTTCGTCTGCAGTAAGATCAATATTTACCACTTCATCAGCCAGGGCTATGATACGATCCGGAATAGTTTCCTTTACTTCAATTCCCGATATTTCCTGAACTACCCTGTTGAGACTTTCTATATGCTGAATGTTTAATGCGCTTATTACATTAATTCCATTATATAAAAGTTCTTCGACATCCTGATATCTTTTTTCATGTCTGCATCCCGGAGCATTTGTATGTGCAAGTTCATCAACGATCACAAGCTCAGGTCTCCTTTTCAAGACAGTATCAATATCAAATTCTTCAAGCTCTTTGCCTTTATAATAAATTATTTTTCTTGGAATGAAAGGAAGTCCTTCCAAAAGCTTTTGGGTTTCTTCCCTTCCATGTGTTTCAATATAACCGACCTGAATATCAATATTGTTTTTTAATAGTTCATGTGCTTCAAGCAGCATCCTGTATGACTTTCCTACACCTGCAGCAAGTCCGATGTATATCTTAAATTTCCCATTTCTTGATCTTTTAATAAGTTCAAGAAATTTCTCAGCGTCAGAATTAATAATTTTATTTTCCATAAATTATATATTCATGATTTAAAGTGACTGATACCACACAGGTATATTAATTTTTGATTGATTTAACTTAATAGAATGTTTACTAAAATAATATAAAAATATTATTAATATTCTAAATAAAATTTCAGAACTATTTAAGTTTATCCAGTTCAATATTAAGTTTCAGAACATTTAATTTTTCTATACCAATAATACCTAAATACTTTCCTTCTATATTATTAATGACCAGTTCTTTTAATTTATCCGGATCAATATTCCTTACTTTTGAAATTCTTGGGATCTGAATATATGCTGCGTCAGGAGAAATATCAGGATCTAAGCCGCTTCCGGAAGATGTTACCAGTTCTGATGGAATTTCTTTTTTATTCACATCCGGATTATGTACCATAAACGTATCTATTCTTGCCTGAACTTCAGCAAGATAATCCGGGTTTGCAGGACCTTTGTTTGAACCACCGGATGAAGCAGCGTTATATCCGACTGCTGAAGGTCTTCCGTTAAAATATTTATCATCTGAAAAATTCTGACCAATGTTTTCAAACCCGGTTATCTTTCCGTTTAAATAAACCGGTGAACCTTCTGATTTTTCAGGTATAAGATTTCCGATTGCAAAAATGAAGAGTGGGTAAGCAAATCCAAAAATTCCTATTGCAAAAATTGTGAGAATTATTGATTGTTTTAAATTACTGAACATGACTGATATTTTATTTTAATTTTTTAAAGCTTAAGAATATTACAAAAACTATTTATTCGTTTTGAAGATCTTATATGTTTTTTATACTATATGCAGAACCGTCAATACAACATCAATTAATTTAATTGCGATAAACGGGACGATAATTCCTCCCAATCCATATTTAAATAAATTTCCTGCCAGCAGTTTCTCTGCTCCGACAGGTTTATAAACCACTCCTCTTAAAGCAAGCGGAACAAGCATTGGAATTATTATTGCGTTAAAAATTACAGCAGAAAGAATAGCAGACTGTGGACTTGTAAGATTCATTATATTCAGTGCCTGAAGCTGAGGAATAGATGCTATGAATAATGCCGGAACTATTGCAAAATATTTTGCCACATCATTTGCAATTGAAAATGTTGTGATCGCGCCTCTTGTGATCAAAAGCTGTTTTCCAATTTCAACTACTTCAATAAGCTTGGTCGGATCATTATCCAGATCAACCATATTTCCCGCTTCTTTTGCAGCCTGTGTCCCGGAATTCATTGACACTCCAACATCTGCCTGTGCAAGCGCCGGTGCATCATTTGTACCGTCACCCATCATAGCGACCAGTTTTCCTGATCTCTGCTCTTCTATAATATAATTCATTTTATCTTCGGGCTTTGCCTCCGCAATAAAATCATCCACACCGGCAATCTTTGCTATGAACTTTGCTGTGAGAGGATTATCTCCGGTTACCATTACAGTCTTCACTCCCATCTTCCTCAATCTATGAAATCTTTCCTGTATTCCAGTTTTTATAATATCCTCAAGCTGGATCACACCGGCGGGTTTACCATTTACTGTAACTGCAAGCGGCGTTCCACCATCTTCAGCAATTTTTTTAACTACGGAAATCATTTTTTCAGGAACAATTTCATTTTTACTTTCGATCAGATTTTTGATGACATCAAATGCGCCTTTTCTGACAATAGTACCGTCTTTCAGATCTATACCGCTCATTCTGGTCTGCGCTGTGAATTTAAAAAAATGATCATCCCTGTGTTCTATGTTATTAATTTCCACTCCCGATTTTTTTGCAAGTTCAATGATTGATTTTCCTTCGGGAGTTTCATCAGCAAGTGAGCTCAATGCACAATATTTTATAAATACATTTTCTTCCATTCCGTTTACAATAAAAAAGTTAGTGGCTTTTCTGTTACCAATTGTAATTGTTCCTGTCTTGTCCAGCAGAAGTGTATCAATATCTCCGGCAGTTTCTACTGCCTTTCCGGATTTGGCAATTACATTTGCTCTCAAAGCTCTGTCCATTCCTGCAATTCCGATAGCTGAAAGAAGTCCGCCGATTGTAGTGGGAATGAGACAAACGAATAATGCAACAAGAGAAGCTATTGCAATTGGTGTGTTTGAAAATCTTCCAAAAGGTTCAAGGGCAACAGTTACTATTAAAAACATCATAGTAAGTCCTGACAGTAAAATTATGAGTGCAATTTCATTTGGAGTTTTTTGTCTTGATGCGCCTTCAACGAGTAAGATCATTTTATCAAGAAATGATTCTCCTTTTTCGATAGAAATCAGGACTTTGATTTTATCTGACAATACTTTTGTACCACCTGTCACACCTGATTTATCGCCGCCGGCTTCTCTTATCACCGGAGCTGATTCTCCGGTTATTGCTGATTCATCAATAGTTGCAATACCTTCTATTATTTCTCCGTCCGAAGGAATTATTTCACCTTCACTGACTAAAATTATGTCACCTTTTTTAAGTTCTGATGACATTATTATTTTTATATTACCGCCATTGATCAGTAAATTTGCCGGTGTGTCCTGTCTTGTTTTCCTTAGTGAATCTGCCTGCGCTTTCCCTCTGGCTTCGGCGATTGACTCGGCAAAATTTGCAAACAGCACAGTGAGAAACAATATAAGTGTGATTAAAAAATTATATAAAAAGCTGCCCTGTGCAGCGTCCGGGGTGAATGCAAGCATAACAGTAATTACGATCATTACTATTGTTCCGATCTCAACAGTAAACATTACAGGATTCTTCACCATTACTTTCGGATTCAGTTTAACAAATGATTCTATTAATGCTGCCTTCAGAAGTTCTTTCTGAAATAATTTATTCGCTGCTTTATTATGATTTGACATAGACTTTAAAATTTATTTTGCCATTGAAAAAAATTCTGAAACAGGACCGAGTGCTAAACCCGGAAAAAACAGCAAAGCACCTAATATTACTATTGTTGATAATAATACAATTCCGAAAATGGGCGAGTCGATCTTTAATGAACCTGCCGATTCGGGTGTGAATTTTTTCGCAGATAATAATCCTGCAATTGCAACAGGACCAATGATCGGAATGAATCTTCCCAACAGAATTACAATACCGGTTGAAATATTCCAGAACGGAGTATTGTCAATCAGACCTTCAAAACCGGAGCCGTTATTTGCAGCGGCAGAAGAAAATTCATAAAACATTTCAGAGAATCCATGATAGGAAGGATTATTAAGAAAATTATCCTGAATCGGTGTA
Organism: Ignavibacteria bacterium; assembly: GCA_035443185.1. Classification (GTDB taxonomy): domain Bacteria; phylum Bacteroidota; class Ignavibacteria; order Tepidaquicellales; family Tepidaquicellaceae; genus UBA2330. Next base: position 6,435 of record DAORRV010000035.1, read on the forward strand.
ATTAACCATATGTGTGCGGCTATTGCTGTACCTGAAAGAATTAATAAAGGATGCATCAGTGCTACTATAATAGCAATCTTAATTTCTTTTCCCTCAATTTTTTTACCGAGAAACTCGGGAGTCCTCCCAACCATTAATCCCGAAATAAAAACAGCAAGTATTATGAATACAAATTTATTTAAAAAGCCTACACCAACTCCTCCAAAGAATGCATTAAGCTGCATTCCAAGCATCAGGATCATTCCGGTAATTGGAGTAAAACTGTCATGCATAGAATTTACTGAACCATTAGATGTAACTGTCGTGCTAACTCCCCACATTGCTGAACTTGCAGAGCCAAACCGGACTTCCTTGCCTTCCATATTTCCAAGCGGTTGTGAAATTCCCATCTTGTCAATTTCGGGATTGCCGTTCATTTCAAAATATATTGCCGGAATTAAAAAACAAACATATCCTGTAAGCATGACTCCAAAGATCATATAGGAAAGTTTTTTCCGGTTCAGATAATATCCCAACGCAATTATCATTGCCACCGGAATAAACAGGATTGATACCAGTTCAATTATATTTGTAAAAAAATTCGGATTCTCAAAAGGATGTGCTGAGTTAGTTCCGAAAAAACCTCCTCCGTTTGTTCCCAGTTGTTTTATACCAACCATTGGCGCGGCAGGACCTCTTGCTACACTTACAGTATCGCCCTGCAATGTGACAATATTTTCTGCTCCTTTAAATGTCATTGGAATACCGTTGAACATTAATATTAATGCAACAACCACAGAAACCGGCAGCAGAATCCTTGTACAGGATTTCAGCATAAGATTATAAAAATTGCCTAAGTTTGTTCCTGATTTATTTGCAAGTCCCTTAAACATTAATGCAGCAACGGCAATGCCTGTACCTGCAGAGACAAATTGAAGAAAACACATTACAATAAGCTGAGAAAGATACGATACACCAGTCTCTCCGGAGTAATGCTGAAGATTGGTATTAGTCATAAAACTCACAGCCGTATTGAATGCCTGCGTTGGTTCCATACCCGGAATATTGTCAGGATTCCAGAAAAGTAAATTCTGAAATGAAAGAACCAGAATTGCCCAGATAAACCAGATGAAATTAATTGTCAGCATAGCTTTAATATTTTGCTTCCAATCCATTTCCTTATCGGGATCTATGCCGGAAAATTTGAAAATTAAATTTTCCAGTGGTGCCAGAAAGTCGAGAAGTGTCTTTTCATTTTTGAAAACTTTTGAAATATATTTACCAAAAGGAATTCCCAGAATAAAAATAAGCAGAAAAATAAAAAGTACACTGAGTATTTCAGTATTCATATTTGTTTAAAATTTTTCAGGTTTAATTAATGTATAAGCCAGATACACAAAGAGAATTATACAAATTATTAATAGTACATACATTTTTGTTTTTTTAGATTTTTTCGAGTAAATCAGCGAATTTAAAAAATAACCGGAAGAATAATGCTCCGATAAGAAACATTAATATTAAAACAGTGATATCCATTTTGAGATTCTAAATTTCAAATATTTATATGACACTAATTCAGGAAGTATGCCAATAAAATACTTATGAAATTTGATTAAAAGAGAGATTTATATTCCGTAAGAATTTCAAAATGAAAAAAGTTTTTCAAAATGGAAGGTTAATAAGAGATGATTGGTGAAGTTTAATCTACACCGTATTCTTTCAGTTTTCTGTAAAGAGTTACTGCACCGATTCCAAGTTTTTCGGCTGTGATTGATTTATTGTGTTTGTTTTCGGAATAAATTTTTAAGATATGCTGCTTTTCAATTTCTTTGAGTGAATCGGATTGAATCTCGACAGGAAATTTATGCTGATATATTTCCTCAGGTAAATCCTCTGCCATAAGTTCGCTTCCTTTGCAAAGAATCACTGCACGTTCAATTAGATTCTTCAGTTCACGGATATTGCCGGGGAATGAATATTCCTTTAAACCGGAAATAAAATCTTCACTTGCTTTGGAAATATTTTTTTTCAGCTTATCATTATAATTTCCAATAAAATTATTTATTAGTAATTCAAGATCATCTTTCCTTTCTCTTAATGCCGGAAGATAAATTGTAAAAGTGTTTAACCTGTAATATAAATCATTTTTAAAATTTACTTTTTCAATTTCAGATTTTAAATCCTTATTAGTTGCAGAAATCACACGCACATCCACATGAGTTGTTTTCGTATCTCCGACTTTTGTTAATGAATTTGTTTCCAGTACTCTCAGAAATTTCGATTGGGTCTCTAAGCTCATGTCACCAATTTCATCAAGAAAAATAGTTCCTCCGTCAGCTGCTTCAAAATATCCCTTTTTATCTTTTACCGCACCGGTGAATGCACCTTTAACATATCCGAACAATTCCGATTCCTGAAGATCTTTTGGGATCGCACTGCAGTTAATTGCAATGAATGGTTTATTCTTTCTGCTGCTTGATTCATGGATTGCCTGTGCGAATAATTCCTTACCTGTTCCTGTTTCACCGAGAAGCAGGACTGTAGTATCAGTATCTGCTACTTTCTTGGCAAGCTCTATAGCACCGGAAATAGACTTGGCTTTACCTGTAATTGAATTAAAACTAAAGTTCCTGTCAATTTTATTTTGTAATTCTTTTAATTTTATTTTAAGTACTGCTTTATCGTATGCCTGCTTTACTTTTAAAATTATTTCGTCCTCATCTTTATCCTTTTCTATATAATCAAAAGCTCCGTTTCTCACTGCTTCTAAACCATCACGAATATTTGCAAAAGCTGTCATGACAATTACTTCAGTATCAGGGGATTTCTCTTTTATTTCTTTTGATAACTGAATGCCATTATAATCCGGAAGAATTACATCTATTAATGCTACATAAAATAAATTATTTTCTATGGCTGTAAGCCCCTCTTTTGAAGTTTCACATGAAGTGACAGAATATCCCTCCAGTGAAAGAATTCTTTCAAGTAGATTTCTTAAATTCCTTTCGTCATCAACTATTAATAAATTTTTATCAAAAGCCATTAATTTTTTCTTTATATATTATTTAATTTTGTTAAACAGAATTTACATACTTTCAATATCATTTTTTCTTATAAAAAGAAAAGATCCTATATATTTATTGTTCATAACAAATTTTATTCCATCCAAATTTAATCAAGTCCATATTAATATGTAATGTAAGTTTGAAACTCTTAAATTCATTTTGAAAATTAATTCATTAAATTTATTTATTAGATTTGATTGATTACGGCAAAATTTATTATTCCGAAAAATAATACATAGGCTTTACAGGAAGTGCGCAATGGGTTTTCAGCATTGAAAATACTATTCGGTTTTAATATTTTTTCCATTTGAAAAATCATGAGTATGGAAAATTCAATAAACCGATTTTTCAGCAGTTATTTTAATTTAACTCCGCAGTGAATACAGAAAACATAATCAGCAGTGACATTGGACTGATCCATTTAATTGCATCCGTACTTGCATTAATTACCGGGTCATTGGTTTTGTCTTTGACAAAAGGTACACGGCTTCACAAAAAAATTGGATTTACTTATGTAACAAGCATGACTATACTTTTAATAACTGCTTTTATGATCTACCGCTTGTTTGGAACGTGGGGAGTTTTCCATTGGACTGCACTGATCAGCTCCTTGACGCTTTTATCCGGGATCATTCCAATTCTGATAAAGCGACCTGCAAAAAATTATATATTGTACCATTTTAGCTTTATGTACTGGAGTGTAATCGGACTTTATGGAGCATTTGCAGCCGAGACTCTTGTAAGATTACCAAAGATTGTAATTGAAAGTGGTATTCCAAATAAAGTTTTTTATAATATGACAGGCATTGCAGTTGGGTTGACTATGGGAATTGGTGCATACTTTTTTATAAAACTAAAATCAAAATGGGAGACACAGTTTGCACGAAAATAAAACAAAGGCAGACAAATGATTTGTAAAATCAGCGGGAAATTGCATACTAAAAGTTTTATGATTTTAAATTTCAATTTGCTGATGGAAATTGCTGTGAAATTTAATCCGCCCCTACCTAAATCTTAAAGTGATAGAAATTACTTTATACATTTTAAAAATATCAATAGAAATATTTTTTGGAAATTAAAAAATCCTGGAACGGTATTTATATTTTGAATTATTATTTTTCAATTCCTAAAATCTTCGGGTTGAGAAAAAGTAATTTGAAATTAAAGAAGATGTTTTAATTTAGTGGTATTACTTAAAAGAGCAAATCAGACATTTTTTAATATTTACTTTCCTCAAAAACTAATTAACCATTATATTTTATAAATTCATTTTTGATTTGTATTACTTCAATTAATTAAAAATTTAAAAAAAAAGTAATGTTTTTACATGTGATAATGATTAGTGAAATTGTTAGTTTGTTAAGTTCAAACATATCCAAAACATTTTCAAATCCGGTTTTTTTAATTTCTAATTTATGCCTGAAAACATTCAAATCACAGCAAACTTAAAAGAAAAATACAAAGAGATCCTAACTGAAGAAGCAATAATTTTTATTTCTGATCTGCAGAAGAAATTTAACAGCAGAAGAAAAGAATTATTGGCAAACAGAGAAGTCATTCAAAATGAAATTGACTCCGGTAAAATGCCGGACTTCCCTGAAGAGACCCGATCTATCAGAGAGAGTGATTGGAAAGTTGCAGAGATACCTGATGACCTGAAAGACCGGAGAGTAGAGATCACAGGCCCTGTAGACAGGAAGATGATCATAAATGCTTTGAATTCAGGAGCGAATGTGTTCATGGCAGATTTTGAAGATTCAAATTCTCCCACTTGGGAAAATTTGATCGAAGGACAGATCAATTTAAGAGATGCTGTCAATAAAAAAATTTCTTTCACAAACCCTGAAGGAAAGGAATATAAACTCAATGAAGAAGTAGCGGTTCTAATGGTTCGTCCAAGAGGCTGGCATCTTGAGGAGAAAAATATTTTATTGGATAATGAAAATTTTTCTGCTTCACTTTTTGATTTTGGTTTGTATTTTTTTCATAATGCAAAGGATCTCATATCAAAAGGAACAGGACCATATTTTTATCTGCCTAAACTTGAGAACTATCTTGAAGCGAGATTGTGGAATGATGTATTTAATTTTTCACAGGATGAGTTAGGTATCCCCAGAGGTACTATCAGAGCAACTGTTCTAATAGAAACAATTCTTGCAGCATTTGAAATGGATGAAATTCTATATGAGTTAAAAGACCATTCAGCCGGACTAAACTGCGGAAGATGGGATTATATTTTCAGTTTCATAAAAAAATTCAGGAATTATAATGATTATGTTCTGCCCGATAGAAGCAGGGTTACAATGAATGTACATTTTCTGAGATCTTATTCGCAGCTTGTAATAAAGACCTGCCATAGAAGAGGTATTCACGCTATTGGAGGAATGGCTGCACAGATTCCAATTAAAAATGATGAAAAAGCAAATGAGGAAGCTATGTCAAAAGTAAAATCGGATAAAGAACGGGAAGCAGGTGACGGTCACGATGGTACATGGGTTGCCCATCCCGGACTTATCACTACAGCAAAAGAAATTTTCGACAGATTAATGCCGGCTCAGAATCAGATCGATAATAAAAGAGAAGATGTAAAAATTTCTGCAGCAGATCTGCTGACTGTTCCCAAAGGAGAAATTACAGAGGAAGGTCTCCGGCATAACATAAATGTATCTATAATATATCTTGAAGCCTGGCTTAATGGAAATGGTTGTGTTCCTATTTATAATCTGATGGAAGATGCTGCAACAGCTGAGATATCCAGAGCACAGATCTGGCAGTGGATCCATTGCGAAAATGGAATTCTTAATGATGGTAGAAAAGTCACTTCTGATCTTTATCATGAATTAGTAACAGATGAACTTAAAAAAATAAAAAACTTAGTCGGTGAAAAAAGATTTTCTGAAGGTAAATTTGTAAAATCAACAGAATTATTTAATGAACTTTCTACAGACAGGGAATTTTGTGAATTCTTAACTTTAACTGCATATAACCATATTAAATAACTTTAAATAAATAACTATGAATAAAACTGACCAGATCAATCAGATAAAAAACTCGTGGGCTTCAGGTGAAAGATGGATTGGAATTAAAAGACCATTTTCAGCTGAAGAAGTATACAAACTAAGAGGCTCAGTTCAGATAGAACATACAATCGCAAAATTAGGAGCTGAAAGACTATGGGATCTTCTTCATACAGAAAAATTTATCAGAGCTCTTGGTGCATTAACAGGAAATCAGGCAGTACAGCAGGTTCAGGCAGGATTACAAGCAATTTATCTCAGCGGCTGGCAAGTTGCTGCTGATGCAAATAATGCCGGACAAACATATCCGGATCAGAGTCTTTACCCTGCGGACAGTGTTCCATCTGTTGTCAAAAGAATTAATAATGCTTTGATGAGAGCAGATCAAATTTCTCATATGGAAGATAAAAATGATGTACATTGGTTTGCACCAATAATTGCTGATGCTGAAGCAGGATTCGGAGGGAATCTTAATGTATTTGAACTTATGAAAGGAATGATTGAAGCCGGAGCCGGCGGAGTTCATTTTGAAGACCAGCTCAGCTCTGCAAAGAAATGTGGTCATCTGGGCGGAAAAGTTTTAGTCTCAACCAGAGAATTTATAAATACACTTATAGCAGCTAGACTTGCTGCAGATATTATGGGTGTATCAACCATACTCATCGCAAGAACAGATGCCAATAGTGCGAATCTTCTTTTAAATGATATTGACGAAAGAGACAGAAAGTTCATACATGGTGAAAGAACAATCGAAGGTTTTTATAAAATTAATGGTGGACTTGAATGTGCTATAGACAGAGGTTTGTCTTATGCTCCTTATGCCGATCTGATCTGGTGTGAAACAGCTCATCCTGATATTGAAGAAGCAAAAACATTTGCAGATGCAATACACGAAAAATTTCCGGGAAAAATGCTAGCTTATAACTGCTCCCCTTCTTTCAACTGGAAAAGGAATCTGAATGATAATCAGATCGCAGAATTTCAGGAAAAACTCGGAGAACTTGGTTATAAATTTCAGTTCATTACGCTTGCAGGATTTCATGCACTTAATACAACGATGTTTCAGCTCGCTCTTGATTATAAAAGTGCAGGTATGACTGCTTTTACAAAACTTCAGGAACTTGAATTTGATCTTGAAAAAACTTCCGGTTATAAAGCTGTTAAACATCAAAGTTTTGTTGGAACTGGATATTTTGATCAAGTACAAGTGTCAATATCGTCCGGTCAATCCTCAACTATTGCTTTAGAAGGATCTACTGAAGCTGAACAATTTATAAAATAATTTTTATAAATTAAATCACCTGACTGCTGTAAAACCTTAGCTGTAAAAGCTATCGGTGAATATATTTCATCAGCTATCTCATTTAAACTTACTCTTTTTCCTTCCTGAGATCTGACTGTAATGAACACCGCTGCTTTTATCCCATATTCACAGGCTTTTGATAATATTTATTATTTTTTGATTTTTAATTATTTATATAATGTATTACAATTAATTGCATTGGAAGAAAATGTTTGATATAACAGATATCAACAATTTTCCATTTCAACTATATAATATCCTTTTTCAATAATTTCAGATTTCCATTTTGGCCGGATCTCTTCTACATGGCATCGTTTGCATTCATTTGATGTCAAAGTCTGATCATCCTTTCATTTAATTTTCAAATATTCCTTTCCGTAGTTTTGTATTACTGACTGATCTTTTACTTCTTCAGGAGCTATAATGTCAAAGTGTATTATTGTGACGTCTTGCTTGGTTACATATGTATCCCATACTGTAACTTTCATTTTATATAATTATAGGTTTGAAAAATCTTTACTTTGTTTAAAATTTAAATCTAAT
>DAORRV010000035.1:14441-27349 GCA_035443185.1 Ignavibacteria bacterium
AATAACTTAACGGAACGAAATTTAATATATCGATTAATCTAAATAATTATGAATTAGTATGCATAGATTTTTGTCACTATACAATTGTTTTTACAAATTCATAATTTTATTTTATAATAAATTTAGCAATTAATAATTTAATCAGAAGTAATTACTGATTTAATTAGTATCAATCCTTGATTTAAAAACTTTTAAAAAAATTATATGACCAGACTTTTGTTAATAAGCTTTATTCTTCTTTTTACTTCTGTAAATTGTAAAAGCAATAACTCAACAGACAGGAAACTTCCCGATAATAATTTCAAAAATGATGAGCCGCGTATTACTGATATCACATTAAAAAATTCCACTCCTCAGGAAAATTTAATTGAATCAGGTCCCATTGTCGGCGCAGTCACTGAAAATTCTGCAACATTTCTCGTTAAACCTGTGAATTCCTCTTCAGTCAGAATACAATTGTCAGAAGATTCTTCATTCACTGAACCTTTCTATACAGAAGAAATTAACACAGATCAGAATAATTTCAACTTCACAAAAATTCAGATAAGTAATTTATCTCCCGGTGTAAAATATTTTTACAGAGCCGTAATAGACGGAGCAGTAACTGACAGGATACATTCTTTCAAAACATTTTCTGCAGAGAAAAATTATAATTTTTCATTTGGGTTCGGTTCATGTCAGCAGGGATACGGTGCTACATCCCCTGACATATTCCCTGTTATAGCTGAAGACTCACTGAGATTTTTTATTCAGACAGGCGACTGGACATATCCTGATTTTAGTGATCTGGGAAGAGGATATAATCAAAGTATGGACAAGCTTGAGGAATCATACCGTGAGAGATATGATTACAGCTATCCGTTTAACAGTGGAGTGCTGAGCATGATGCCGGTATCTTACCTTTATGATGATCATGATTTTGCGGGCAATGATGCTGACGGTACAAATGCTTATAAATTAAATTCAGTTAAAGCTTACAGTATGTTCTTTCCTCATTACGAACTTGATAATCCTGATAACGGTATCTGGCAGAAATTTCGATTTGGCGATGTGGAATTTTTCCTTCCGGATCTGCGTACACAGCGGAGCGCAAATGCAGATGCAATAGATGCTGAAGGTAAATTCAATCCCCCAGCGGGACATTCCATTTTAAACGGATTTACTATTGACGGAGAAGATCAGAAGACGTGGCTAGAAAATTCTCTCAAAAACTCCGATGCGAAATGGAAGGTCATTATCTCAACTGTTATTTTCAATCCGAGATATTCTGAAGCACTAAAAAATGAACAATTGGGAATAATGTTTCCAAAAGTTCAGAAAGGCATTATTGACAAGTGGGCCGGATATCCCGAAGACACTGAATTTCTTATTGATATAATAAAAAATAATGACATCAAAAATGTGATAATGGTCAGCGGTGATTCGCATTCATCTTACATCGATGACGGAGCAAATTCTGTGTTACCGGAGATCAGCAGTTCCAATCTCGACACAAAAAATTCAAAACTCGGATTGCTTACACAGCTCGCCGGCTATAATATCTGGAATCAGGGAAGCTATAATGATGACGGACATGCTTACGGAAGAGTTAGTTTTTATTTCGGAGATGAAGAATATGCATTGCTTGAAGTAATTGACCAGACAGGAAAAGTTGTTTTGAGTTACAGACTTGATAAGAAATAGTGAAGGATATTTACTGAAGCATCAGAAATAAATTTACTTTATAACATAATTTAAAAGCTATGAATAAAATCAACGAGTCAGACAAATTAATTGATTTAAGCCATACAATTGAAAACGGACTTGTAACTTATAAAGGATTGCCTGCTCCGATTATCTGCGATTATCTGAGCAGAGAAAATTCAAAAAAGTTTTACGATGAAGGTACAGAATTTCAGATTGGTAAAATTGAAATGGTGTCAAATACAGGTACTTACATTGATTGTCCGTTTCACAGATTTGAAAACGGTAAAGATCTATCAGAGGTTGGATTGGAATGTTTTGTTGATTTGGATGCAATTGTCATAAGCATTCCATTTACTGAAACCTTAGAAATTACTGAAGGGCATTTGAAAAATTATGAGGTTAATGACAGGGCAGTTTTAATTCATACCGGCTGGGACAGGCATTGGAATACTGACCTGTATTATGAAAACCATCCGTATTTGACAGAAGAGTCTGCGAAATATTTAAGAGATTCAGGTGCCAGATTAGTGGGAATTGACTCTCATAATATTGACAGTACAACCGGCAGGACCAGACCTGTACACACGACACTTTTAGGAGCAGAAATTTTAATTGTAGAACATCTTTGCAATTTAAATTCATTACCAAAAGACGGTTTTACATTTACTGCAGTTCCACCAAAATTCAAAGGTGTAGGTACATTTCCGGTAAGAGCTATGGCTAAATTATCAGGAAAAATATAACAGAAAAACAGTTAACTTTTATCTAAGACTATGCAACTGAAATTAAGAGATTTCTTAAAATATTTATCCAAGCAGAAGCATAATTATGTTAATCAAAATTGGTGCTGATTTGCCCCGCCAGCATAAAGCTCTGAAACAAATTATGCCATAACAGAATGATACGGTTAAAACAGAAATACGGACTTTTAATAATCGGAATTGTCCTAGGTATCGCTTACGGACTTTTTACAAGATTAGTATTCGGGCAAAAGGCAACTTTGGCTACAGTAACATATTTATTTATTGTTCCAACCATTTTAGGATTTATTCCATTAATTTTTGCAGACAATGAGAAGCTTAAATCTTATCGAAATATAATTTTCATTCCCTTGCTGACAGTTTCGACTTTTTTTCTGACAATGTTTTTAATAGGGCTTGAAGATTTTCTTTGTTTATTCATTCTTGCCGCGCCATTTTTTATACTTGGTACAATCGGAGCATTTATTTACCGGCTGGTTCAAATTAACAGGCAAAAAAACAAAGGTAAATTATTAACCATTATTCTCATTCCATTTTTGTTTGCTCCGGTTGAAGAATATCTCAAAAGTCCTTCAGCGATTTTTGAGATTGAAAGTGAAGTAATAATTTCAGCTGCACCGGAAATGATTTGGAATAATATTGTAGAAGTGAGAACAATCCGGGAAAATGAATACAGTTCCGGTTTCTTTAATGATATTGGTATTCCCAGACCAATTAGTGCAAATGTTGACAGGAAAGAAATCGGCGGACAACGAACAGGAAACTTTGAGGGAGGATTAAAATTTTTTGAAACGATAACTAAGTATGAACCGGACAAAATCATTTCCTTCGATATAAGAATTGACCCAAAGTCTGTAAGACCAAATGTTTTTGACCAGCATGTTTTAAGTGGAAACTACTTCACGTTTGTAAATGCAACATACGAACTTACGCCACTTTCAAACGGACAAGTAAAGCTGAAGCTTTTATCAAATTATCAATTGACTTCAACCATTAACTTCTACGGTAAGTTTTGGGGTGACCTCATTTTAAGAGACTTCCAGGACAGACTTTTAGAAGTAATAGAAAAGCGATGCGGAACGAAAAATTAAAAGATAGTTAGTTTTATTTAAAGCAATAAACTCCATGCATAAAGATTTTTTAGTCTAATATTTTCCATTTATGAAATGTTTTGGATGCTATTGGATGACACTTAATTCCCATTGAAAATTACTTATAGTTATACTGTTTTTAATTTTTTAAAATTATTATTTTTATTTTAAAAAAGGATTAAGATCTGTTAAATTATAAATTAAGTTTACATATATACCGATCATTTTATTTCTTGACAGGATTTATCACAAAATTATGAATGCTTCTTTCAATATCATACTATTAGAATTCGACTGGAAGTCCCTGTTATTTGGAGAAAATGACTCGGCTTTTCTTTACGTGGTTTTTATACGTACTGCGATCATGTTCCTGATAATACTGATTGGGTTAAGGATGCTGGGAAAACGAAGTGTGAACCAGTTATCAGTTTTTGAACTGGGAGTAATAATTGGTCTCGGCTCGGCAGCCGGAGATCCTATGTTTTATGAGTCAGTGGGTATTTTAACCTGTATACTTGTATTTGCAGTGGTGGTAGCATTATACCATCTGTTTAGATTTCTTGTTAACAATAATCAAAAACTAAGATTCGTGCTGGAAGGTAAGCCTGTTGTAGTAATAAAAGATGGTGAAATGTGTATTGATCAGATTAAAAAAGAAACAAGTGTGCAGGATGTATTTTTGCTGCTGAGATTAAAATCAGTATCACAACTGGGACAGGTTCACAGAGCTATACTGGAGGAGGACGGTCAGTTGAGTGTATTCTTTTTTGAAGATGAAGAAGTAAAATATGGCTTGCCGATAATACCTGAGTATTGTGAACATCCACTGAATTCCATTCCAGTCGAAGGTTATTATTCCTGTATCGATTGCAGCAATACAAAGGTGCTTCAAACCGGGTCGCTCCCTGTCTGTAATATTTGCAGTGAATGTAAATGGGTTAAGGCAATTAAAGATAAAAGGATTACCTGATATACAAAAATATTTCTTAAAGCTGAATGAGAGGAAATAAATATATAATAACAAATAATGCATTCTAATTTTAAAATTAGGATCAAATCAATTTTGTTTTAAAAACTATTTACTAAATTTTTCACTTATAAAAATATTTCAGAATTATGGAAAAACACAGAATATATAAAATGTCACTGGCAAGTGTGTATCCTCACTATATTACTAAAGCTGAAAAAAAAGGTCGGACAAAGGAAGAGGTAGATACAGTGACTTGCTGGCTGACCGGATATGACAAAAAAGAATTACAAAATCATCTCGACAACAGAACTGATTTTGAGACTTTTTTTGCTCAGGCAAAATTAAATAAAAATGCATCAAAAATTACCGGTGTAATTTGCGGCTATCGTGTGGAAGAAATTGAAGACAAGCTTATGCAAAAGGTCCGGTATTTAGATAAGCTGGTCGATGAACTTGCAAAAGGAAAGGCAATGGAAAAGATATTAAGAAAGTAGTATGACTTTGAAGTGCGGTTAGTCCTGGTGGATGCATTTTAAGAACAACTATTTAAGAACAACTAACTAATAGAGGAATACTGACTTCACTCATAAATAATCAGTTCGTTATTGAAAGCGATTTTTATTTATATCAGAATTATCCAAATCCTTTCAATTCATCAACTAGAATTTCATACAAACTTCCCTCAATGACGTCAGTAAACAGGAAATGAATTATTGAAATTCAGCTTGCCTAAAATTCCAATTGATCAAAGTGTTTTGATTTTATTCATTATTAAATTTAAATTAGTTGATTAATAGATCTGCCGGATTTAATAAATTCTTTTCATAATTTTCAAACTACAGCATAAATGAATTTAACAAGTGGCTATCCATACTGGCTGATCAACAGTGGTCTTCCAAATAAATTTGAAAAACTTTCTCAGGATGTAAAAACTGATGTGGTAATTTTAGGCGGCGGGATATCAGGTGCGCTGACATCTTATTATCTGATCAATTCCGGAATAGACTGCATTTTAGTTGATGCCAGGACAATAGGTTTAGGAAGCACCTGCGCAAGCACATCACTTTTACAATATGAACTCGATACTCCTCTTTGCAAACTATCAAAGCAAATAGGTTTTCAAAAAGCTGCCAGGTCTTACAAACTATGCAGTGAGTCGATAGACACATTGAATGACATTTCTAATAAACTGAAATTTAAAGAATTTGAAAAAAACAATAGCCTGTTCTATGCTGCGTATAAAAAACATGATGAACTGATTCATGAAGAATATTTGATCCGTAAAAAGTGTGGATTTCAGGTTGAGCATTTAATTGAAAATGATATAGAAAAAGGATATGGCTTTTCTGCTTCATCTGCAATACTTTCAGAACAGGGCGGAACTACAGATGCTTATTTATTTACACATGCCCTGTTAAAGGAAAGTGAAAAAAAAGGATTGCGAATCTATGACAGGACAAATATAACTGAGATCGAATATAAAAAACGAAGCGTTAAATTAAGAACAGAAAACAACTGTAACATAACTGCAAAAAAAATTGTCAATGCTACAGGTTTTGAGATAACAGAATTTATAAATAAAAAAATCGTAAAGCTGATTTCTACATACGCTCTTATTTCGGAAAATATCAAAACTCCATCACCAGTCTGGAATGATAAAATTCTGATATGGAATACAGATGACCCGTATTTATATTTGAGATTAACAAAGGATAACCGGGTTATAATCGGAGGAAGAGATGAAGATTTTTCTAATGCTGTAAAACGTGATAAACTTATCAAGAAAAAATCTACCCAGTTAGTCAAAGATTTTGAAAAACTATTTCCTGAAATTGAGCTCTTACCGGAATTCAGATGGACGGGCACTTTCGGAACTACAAAAGACTCTTTACCTTATATTGGAACTTATGAAAAAACACCTCATACTTATTATGCTCTCGGCTTTGGAGGAAACGGAATAACTTTCAGTGTAATAGCAGCCGAAATAATTTGTGATCTGATTAAAGGTAAGAGGAATGCGAATGCAGAACTGTTTTCTTTTCAGAGATAATCCGGTCTATACCTGATAGAAATCTGATTAAGAGTGAATTACTTCCAAATTTAAAAAGTAATTTGAATTCTTCAGACTTTTTTGGAACTAACACAACTACGGAATACATTTTTTAAATTTTTAACTGAATTATTGTATGCAAATTAATAAAGTAAAATTAAGACAATCCGAAATATCAGACTTAGAATTTTTCTTTCAATTTCAGCTTGACGAAGAGGCAAATTACTTAGCTGCATTTACTTCAAAAGATCCTGCCGACAAAGCAGCATATTTTGAAAAATACACAAAACATTTTAATGACCCGGCAATAAATAATATGACAATTCTGTTTGGTGAAACTATAGCAGGAAGTATTGCAAAATTTGTAATGGAAGGTGATGCTGAAATAACTTACTGGATAGACAAGAACTTTTGGGGAAAAGGTATTGCAACAACTGCACTTAAATTCTTTCTGACTTTAGAAAATACCAGACCAATTTTTGCACGCGTTGCATTTGACAATTTTGGTTCGCAAAAAGTTTTAGAAAAATGCGGGTTTGTAAAAATTGGAACAGACAAAGGTTTTGCAAATGCACGGCAAGAAGAGACTGAAGAATTTATTTACAGACTGATATAAAAAATATTGAAACTACTTAAAGTCAGCAATGGCCTGCAGGAACAGGCATACAGCAGTATATAAAATAATGAGATAAACAGCACTATCTGTAAGTTGCTTTTATGGAAGAGACCAAATAAGATTGAAGCACTTCAAAATTTTTAACTGACAATAAACTCTTCAGATTTTTTTGAGACTCAAACAACTGCAAAATTATTTAAAATGGTTTTGCAAAAAATATTTTAAATTTAGCTGAATTTAAAAAATTATTTCATCAATATCATTTTTTTTGTATCCGTGAAATCATTTGATGTCAGACTGTAAAAATAAACACCGCTTGCTAAAGAACTTCCGTTAAAATCTACAGTATATTTTCCGCTGTTTTTATTTCCGTTTAACAATACATCAACAAGCTTTCCGGTTATGTCAAATACTTTCAAAGTTACCAATCCTGAATTTGGAATTTCAAATGTTATTTTAGTTGACGGATTAAACGGATTCGGATAATTCTGTGAGAGTAAAAAATTTCCCGGAATTTCCGTATTAATATTACCCGCATGAGTAATGATTAGTTCAGTAGGAATAGTTTTAAGCATCGTTCCCAGTAAACCTCCGGCATAAATAAAATTATCTGAATTAAAGTAAAGCGCTGAAAGTCCGTTTGTAGTAATGGTCGGCTGTACTATCCAGTTCACTCCCCCATCTATGGTCTTAATTATCTTACCGTTACCTGTAATTGAATAGCCGAAGTTTCCTCTGAACTGAACTTTTGCATATCCACCAGCCGGGGTCGATAAAGCAAACCATGAATCACCACCGTTTGTAGTTCGGTAAATTCCTGTAGTGCATGAAATATAACCGTTATTAACATCAGTGAAAAATACATCCGTTAAATTTATAAACGGAGATGCAACCGACATTGAATTCCAGTTAAGACCTGAATTTGTAGTACGGACTGCAGCATTATTATCACCTACTGCATAACCGGTAGTTTCATTTACAAAACAAAGTGAACTCAATATTGAACCTGAGCTTGAAATTGTAGATGCAGTCCAGTTTAATCCTGCATTAGTTGTTTTCATTTGCCTTCCATAGCTTCCGACAGCATAGCCTGTATTTGCATTTGTAAAAACAATGTCTGTGAATATTTCATTTGTTGTGCTGTTATAAACTGTGTTCCAGTTTGTTCCTCCATTGGTAGTTTTATAAAGTGAAATACTTCCGGCAAGATATCCTGTTTCATTACTTGTAAAAGAAATGCCGTATATTGGAGTCGTGTAAGTTGTAATCTGAGAAACCCAGCTGGCACCAGCATCAGTTGTTTTTAAAATATCGCCGTGATTATAACCGGTGACAGCATAGCCCGTGTTAATATTTAAAAATTCAATGTCAGATACATATCCGTCAGTTACAGATACTTTATATGTGAAATCCGCGCCGCTGTTAGTTGATCTGACCATTGCACCGAATGTTCCTGCAGCATGAATTGATCCGTTCGGTGTTATCGATGCATCAAAATACTGGCTGTTCATACTGCTTCCGATCTGATTACTCTGATACCAGTTGTCTCCGCCGTCTGTTGTTTTCACATACACCGAACCGGTTCCAAATCCAAATCCTGTATTTGCATCTGTAAAATTCATTGACATGATATCAATTCCTCCGTCAGACAATACAAAATTCCATGTATTTCCACCGTCAATAGTTTTATAAATTCTTCCCTGATCACTTCCGGAATATCCTGTCAGAGAATTGAGAAATACCATACTGTGTTTTGCATAATTGTCCTGATAATTATAATCCCAGTTTAGTCCGCCGTTAGTGGTTTTTATAATTTGACCTCCTAAAGTACCGCCTGAAGCAAATCCATTATTTTCATCAAGGAAATAAAGATTGTTTAAATAATTTGCCCCGTCAGTAGTCTGAGTCGTCCAGCTAAGACCGCCGTCAGTTGTTTTCCATATAAGACTTTCCATTACAAAAAATCCAAGTACATATCCGGTCTGGGAATTTACAAAATCTATGTCAAAGATGTAAAAGTCCGGAGCAGAAGGAAGCGAAACATCAGTCCAGGTCTGACCTCCGTCTGTAGTTTTCTTTAAGAGCTGATCATCACCGCCGGCAAATCCTGTATTGTCATCAATGAAATCTAGACTTAACAGTCTATCAGAAAATCCGGTATTAAGTTTTGTCCAGGTATCGCCGTTATCAGTGGTTTTCATGATTGTACCAAAATCACCGCCTGCATATCCGGTGCTGTTATTTACAAAATCCATAGCATAGATAGTATTTCCCTGAGGTTTCGGATTAAGCCACTGCCAGTTATCTGTTTGTTGTGAGAAAGTATTTTGGTTAAAAAAGATCATCAGCATCAATGATGTCAGTAAGGATAATAATATTTTCATTTTAAGAAATTATTTTGGTTTAAAAATTTAACTGTACAAAAATGCATA
The DNA here is from genome assembly GCA_035443185.1 of Ignavibacteria bacterium. Taxonomy (GTDB): domain Bacteria; phylum Bacteroidota; class Ignavibacteria; order Tepidaquicellales; family Tepidaquicellaceae; genus UBA2330. The sequence goes on from DAORRV010000035.1 coordinate 24,048, forward strand.
TTATAAATTTAATTCGGAATTATATAAAGTTTTCATCCGTAGGACTCAAATCGAATTATTTGAAAAATTATCCGGAATTAATTTCTCTTATTAATTAGAATAATAGTCAACTATTCTCCTTATCAGAAATTATCTCAGACAACTTCAGATTGTACAACATCCTCTAATATATTAAACAATATAGAATTGAGCTAACTAAAGCTTGGAAAACATGTGATAAATAAGTTCAATTTGTTTTCAGTATTGTTATTATTATTCGTATTTAATATTTTTTTTATCTGAAAAATCATGAATCTGAAAATTATATTATATAGTACGAAAAATAATTTAAACTAATATTTAAAAAAAAAATGAAGCAGATATTTATCAATCTTCCTGTAGCAGACGTTGAGAGATCAATGAACTTCTACACTCAGTTAGGTTTTACGATCAATCCCGAATTTACATTTGAAGACCAGAAGTGTATGGTCTGGAGTGATCATATTTATGTTATGCTTATGACGCAGAAAATGTTCTTACATTATAATAGAAAAAAAATTCCGGATACAAAGGACTATATGTCCGCATCATATACGCTTCCTGTCGAAAGTCTTGATAAGGTAAATGAAATTATGGAAAGCGGAATAAAAGCTGGTGGTACCGAATCAATTCCAGTGATCGATGAAGGTTTTATGCAGGTCCGAACAATCGAGGATTATGATGGTCATACCTGGGGTATTATTTTTCTGGATATGGAAAAATTTAGAAATAGATAAACAACGGAATTATAAAAATGACTTAAATTGAGAAAAATTTCAAAATTAATTAATAATTAAAGAATATAGAAAATGGATAAAGCGACTCAAACAATGATAGAAAACCTTCACAAGAATTCGGGTAAGACACTGGAGCAATGGATTGAAATTGTGAAGAAAAAAGACTTTGCCAAACACGGAGAGATCATGAAGTATCTAAAAGAAGAACACGGTTTAACTCACGGTTTTGCAAATCTTGTTGCACTTAAATCCAGAGGAACCGATGCAGGTTCGGCAGAAAATGAATCTGACCTGATTGAAAAGCAATATATAGGGAAAGAACACTTTAAACCGATTTACGACAAACTCATTTCCGAGATAATGAAATTTGGAAAGGACATTGAGATCGCACCAAAAAATGCTAATGTAAGTCTCCGAAGAAAAAAGCAATTTGCATTACTGGAACCTGCTACTAAAACCCGTTTTGAAATTGGTATCAACATTAAGGGACAGGAATCCAAAGGAAAATTAGCAGCTGAAAAACCGGGTTCCATGTGTACACATAAAATTAAAATTGCAGACATTAAAGAAATTGATAAGGAAGTTATTGATTGGATAAGAACTGCTTATGAGAATGCCGGTTAATGAAATTAAATTAAGACAATCAATAATAAATTAATAAAACCCCCAATCAAATTGATTTCTAATGTATTGTAATTACATATAATTTTATCGAACTAAATTTCCGAATTAAAATCTGAGATTTTGCAGGGTAATCAAGAGCAGAATATTACCGATAAACAACACTTAATCTCCAGTCGTGAAATTATGATCTTCCTGCTTTCTATTGCAGGTGGAAGTGTGGATGCCATTATCATACTTAGCTTTAATGTTCTGACAGCCGCACAGACCGGCAACACTATTCTCCTGGCTGTCGCACTCGCTCAGGGGAATTTCACCGCCGGATATTTCTCTGCTGTTTCTATTGCGGCATATATTACCGGAGCAATACTTGGAGAGTCGATAATTGTTTCCCGAAAAAAATCTTCATCACGGCTTGGTCCGGTCGGATGGACTCTGTTTACAGAATTGATTCTGCTGATAATTCTAATTTTATTCTGGCTGTTTTTTGGACCGGTTCAAACGACTATACATACCACTATCCTCATTTCTCTGACTGCCTGCGCAATGGGAATTCAAAGCGCTGCTGTATTAATGCTTCATTCCGGTCCGGCTACAACATATGTCACCGGAACGATTACATCCTTTTCCACCAAGCTTATGTGGTGGTTGTATCATTTCGGCACACCGGTTCCGCGCGTTATTAATAATTCCGATTCTCAGGACAGCGGTTTCTGGTCAGGGAGAAATCCGTGGATCTTTGGCATTAGCTGGATTATATATTTATGCGGAGCAATAGGCGGTGCTGTTGTTTATCTTTGGGTGGGTCTTGCAGCGTTTGTAATTCCACTAATTTGCATTGCTGTGATTATTATTATTGCAGCGGTTTCGGAAAGGGAGATGGATATATGATTTCTGTAAACTCAGCTTATTGCTAATTTCCTCAATAAGAAATCATCTTTATTTACACAATCAAATTATTCTGATATCACATTGGAGATATTTTGATAATTGTATGAAAATATTTCAGCATATTGGTTATATTTGACCACCTTTAATTCCCCTTAAAATTAAATTAATCTAAAATGAAACAATTGATCTGCATAATTTTACTGACAATTATTTCCTGTAACAATTCACCGCAAAAAGAAAGCAGTTCTGATAACACTATTTCCGATACTTCAAAATCTTTGCCAAACACTAAGATCAATAGATACAGTGATATATGCTGGACAGGAACCATAGATGAAAAGATACCTGTATTTATTCGTTATCAATTGGACAGTAATTTAATTATTGGAGAAATCACATATTTGAACTCAAAAGATAAATTGCCAATACCTCTTTTGGGGTTGATTGAAGAAGATAAAAGTTACATGCTTATGGAGTTTGAAAAATCAGGAAATATTTCAGGAATTATAAGGGGATATCATACAGGCGAGGTATTCTATGGCAACTGGTTTTCACCTGAGAAAAGAATAGAGTTTGTGCTTAATCTTGTAAAAAAAGACACAGTTATCAATCCTATTGAAACCGAAACAAAGCTGGAGGATGTATTTGGACAGTATCATTATCAATTCAGCGAAGAAGGTAATATAGGAGATTTCGAGATTACCCAATTACCTGACTCTAAAGCCATTTTTGAAATCGGATCGGTTACTGAAGCGCCAGGAAGAAACATGGCTGAAATTAACAAAGATACCATTAGTCTGACAGCAACGCATTTTGTTTACAGTTTACCCAATACAAATGATTGTGAATTCGAAGTAAAGTTTTACAAAGGGTTTGCTTTTATCAGATACACGAAAGGATATTGCGAAGGACAATTTGGATTTAACGCTTCGATCGATGGGATTTTCTTAAAAGTTAATTAATACAATTAATACAATTTTTACAATTGATACAATTGATACAATTGATACAATTGATACAATTGATACAATTGAT
>DAORRV010000035.1:27449-29527 GCA_035443185.1 Ignavibacteria bacterium
GATACAATTGATACAATTGATACAATTGATACAATTGATACAATTGATACAATTGGTAAGGGTAAAATACAAAATTTATAAATTTAGATATTTTAAATATATTTATTACTGAAACCTTTGAATATAAAACTAGATTGGACTTTTATTCACTACACATAAATACACCGTCTGGAAAAGAACTTTCAATGAAAGACTATAAAGGGAAAGTTGTTTTGATTGTTAACACAGCGACAAATTGCAAACTTGCTTCTCAGTTTGACGAATTGGAAAAATTATACATTGCTTATAAAGATCAGGGACTAGTAATAATAGGAACTCCCTGTAATCAATTTAATAATCAGGAACCTTTAGAAAATGAAGAGATGATAGAGGCATGTCGGGTAGATCATGGAGTAACATTTCAATTAACAGAAAAGATAGATGTGAATGGAGCTGACACACATCCTTTATATCAGTATCTGAAAAGAGAGTCTGATTCTTTTTTTAGTAAGATTTTTGGTAATAATATAAAATGGAACTTTACGAAGTTCTTAATTAACCGCGATGGAAAGTTAGTTAAACGATACTCACCAACAACCAAACCTGCAAAGATAATGGATAAATTGAAAACTTTATAGAATTCAAATCCTAAAAATTGCCGGACAAAGTTTTTGAGATATAAGGCTGAAAGTTAAAGTCTAAACTGATGAAAATTTAATATATATAAGTTTAAGATTGGTTGATGTAATTTTGCCTTAAATAAGTAATCTCAAAAATAATAAACCGCAGAAATTTTTTCAAAATAAAATACTCGCTAAAGCAGTGTAATAAAAAACTCAACTAAAAAGGAATTCAAAACTAAGATGCTAACAATAATTATTATTTGTACAATTCTGACTGTGCTGGTTACAATTTTACCCTTATCGCACAATAAGCATTGGACTATTCGAGGTATGGACTTTCCCAGACTACAGTTTATGATCTTTTCACTTGGCTTGTTAACTGCAAATTTAATTTTTCTCGATATAGGAAAGTCTTTAACTCTGATAATGATTTCTTTAACAGCCATTTGTTTGATTTGGCAATTATGGTGGATATTGCCTTATACACCTTTCTGGTCAAAAGAGGTTAGATCTTGTAATGAAGCAAATCCCGGGAGGCAGCTCAGCATTATCACCTCTAATGTTCTGACTCCAAATCGAAATTCTGAAGCTTTGATAGAGTTGGTAAGAAAATATCAGCCGGATGTTCTTGTTACATTAGAATCAGATAAGTGGTGGCAGGAGCAACTCAAGGTATTAGAATCAGAAATGCCATATACAGTCAAATGTCCGCTTGATAACCTTTATGGAATTCATTTATATTCGAGATTGCGTTTACATGATCAGGAAATTTCATTTTTAATAGAGAAAGATGTTCCCTCGATACATGTATCTATTGAATTGTTAACAGGTGAAATGGTTCGTGCACATTTTCTGCATCCTGCTCCACCAAGCCCTACTGAGAATGAAGAGTCGGCAGAACGTGATGCTGAGTTGATAACGGTTGCCCGAAGTGTCGCCAAAAGTGATCAGCCTGTCATAGTGGCAGGTGATCTCAACGATGTAGCATGGTCTTCAACAACTCGTCTTTTCCGTAAGATTAGCGGCTTACTGGATCCGCGGATAGGACGAGGAATGTTCAATACTTTTCACGCAAAATTTGCGTTATCCCGATGGCCAATGGATCATCTATTCCATAGTAACCATTTTACTCTGTGCTCCATTCAGCGTTTACCCTCTATAAGTTCGGATCACTTCCCTCTCTTTACATCATTAGCTTTTACTCCTTTAGAAGGTTCAAGTCAAGAAGGAATAGATGCAGACTCTGAAGATCATGACAGGGCAAAAGAAATTGTTAATGAAAAAGGAGGAAATGTGGACGATGTACCTCAGCCGGGCGGGAACACATAATTACTTAAGCAGTGATTTAATACTTAACAATATTTTAAAAATTATTTCGTAATCATCAGTGCCGTCTTGAACGTTTTCTAATGCAACCAAATATTTTGAATTCCAAATTGAAATAAATTTATATTTTAACATAAAACTGCATATGAA
>DAORRV010000035.1:29627-33412 GCA_035443185.1 Ignavibacteria bacterium
TACATAATACTTTCAGGCGCAATGGGTGCAGGTAAAACTTCTGTAATCAGGAAGTTGAAAGATCTGGGTCATGCTTGTGTGGATGAACCTGCCAGACAGATACTTGAAGAGCAAAGAAAAATTGGCGGCAATGGTCTTCCCGAAAAAGATCCGAAACTGTTTACAGAACTGATGTTATCAAGAACTATTTTTCAGTATAAATTACATGAGAAAAATAGTGAACCGGTTTTCTTTGACAGAGCCATGCCGGACTTTATTGCCTATTCAAATTTATTTAATGTTGAAGATACAGTTTTTAGAAATGCAGCAAAGGAATACCGCTTCAATAAAACCATATTTTTTTTTAGAGGAACTGAATCCATTTATACTACAGACGATGAACGAAAGATGAGTTTTGATCAGGCAGATGAATTCGGGAATAATGTTCGGAAGATCTATCAGGAGCTGGGATATGAGATTCATGATGTTCCGTTTCTGGATATTGGATCGAGAGTGGAATTTATTTTGGAAAAAATTTGAGAACTTTTTGGTGATTCTGAAAACTTGCATAATTTAAATACAGAATAATTTTTAACCGGTTACAAATTTTCAGATCACTAAAAAGTACAGATCAATAACACAACTAAATAGCATACAACGTTAAGTTTGCATTTTATTTAAAAAAATAATTTTACAATATTGAGCCGGCATGATAATAAAAATAGAAAACTTAAAATATGAGATATGACAACACGGTATTTAAAAATTAATATTCCGGAAGATATTCAGGCAATAAAAGAAGTAAAAGAAGATGGAATACTTCTTGTTATCAGATCCATTCTGGATACTTATAAAAATAATAGTAATGAATACTTTACTGATGACGAAATTAATTTGATAAATAATAGCTGAGAACAAAGCACATCACCTCATCCCCCTCCCACTTTACCATTTCATCAAAATATCTCAGTAGTTATATTTATAAAAATCGAAAAATCACATCACTTTTAAATTAATCAAAGATAAAATTAAAAATGGAAAATAATTCAATCGAATCGGGCAAGTGCCCGTTTACAGGTGCACGAAATATTGGAAGCGGAGGAAGGAATAATACAGACTGGTGGCCGAATCAATTAAAAATAAATATTCTGCGTCAGCACTCTTCATTATCTGACCCGATGGGCGAAGATTTTAATTATGCAGAGGAATTCAAAAAACTCGATTATGCCGGATTAAAAAAAGACCTGCATGATCTGATGACAGACTCTCAGGTTTGGTGGCCTGCAGACTTTGGACATTACGGACCTTACTTTATCCGAATGGCTTGGCACAGCGCCGGAACATACAGGACAGCCGACGGTCGAGGCGGTGCAGGAGGCGGGCAGCAGAGATTTGCTCCTTTGAATAGCTGGCCGGATAATGTCAATCTCGATAAAGCTAGAAGACTGCTATGGCCAATCAAGCAAAAGTATGGGCAGAAAATATCATGGGCTGACCTTTTCGTGCTCACAGGAAATGTCGCTTTAGAATCTATGGGATTTAAAACTTTTGGATTTGCAGGCGGACGTGAAGATCAATGGGAACCGGATGCAGATGTTTACTGGGGCTCTGAAAAAACATGGCTCGGTGATGAACGATATTCAGGTGACCGTGATCTTGAAAATCCTCTGGCTGCAGTTCAGATGGGTCTGATCTATGTAAATCCCGAAGGACCGAACGGAAATCCTGATCCAATAGCCGCTGCAAAAGATATCCGCGAGACTTTCAAACGGATGGCTATGGATGATAAAGAAACAGTAGCGCTGATAGCCGGTGGTCATTCATTTGGAAAAACTCACGGTGCAGGTGAAGCTTCAAATTTAGGAAATGATCCTGAAGGCTGCGACATTGAAGGACAGGGACTTGGGTGGAGCAGTAAATTTAACAGCGGAATGGGAGTTGACACGATCAGCAGCGGACTGGAAGTTACCTGGACTGAGACACCGGTAAAATGGAGTAATAATTTTTTTGAGAATCTTTTTAAATATGAATGGGAACTTGAAAAAAGTCCTGCAGGCGCAAATCAGTGGGTTGCAAAAGATGCGGATGCAGTTATACCAAATGCTTTTGACCCATCCAAAAAGCAACTTCCGAAAATGCTGACAACTGATCTTTCACTGAGATTCGATCCTGAATACGAAAAGATCTCCAGACGATTTCTTGAGCATCCGGAAGAGTTAGCAGATGCTTTTGCACGTGCTTGGTTTAAGCTGATCCATCGTGACATGGGACCAAAGGCTCGTTACCTTGGACCTGAAGTTCCGACTGAAGAACTGATCTGGCAGGATCCGATTCCTGAGGTAGATCATATTTTAATAAATGAAAAAGATATTGAAGAATTAAAATCTATAATTTTAAATTCAGGATTAAGTATTTCTGAGCTTGTTTCAACTGCATGGGCATCTGCTTCGACTTTCCGCGGATCAGATAAACGCGGCGGTGCGAACGGTGCACGAATACGTCTCGCTCCTCAAAGATCATGGACTGTGAATAATCCTTCACAGCTTGATAAAGTACTGGAGACACTTGAAGCTGTTCAAAATGAATTTAACTTTGATCAAAAAAATAAAGCTGAAGGAAAGAAAGTTTCTCTTGCTGACCTGATAGTACTTGCCGGCTGTGCAGGAATTGAACAAGCTGCAAAAGATGCCAGTCAGGAAGTAACAGTTCCGTTTTCACCCGGCCGCATGGATGCATCACCTGAGCAGACAGATGCAGAAGCTTTTGAGGCACTTGAGCCTATCGCTGACGGATTCAGAAATTATCAAAAGACAAAATACAATGTATCGACCGAAGAATTACTGCTGGATAAAGCTCAATTGCTGAATCTTACCGCTCCTGAAATGACAGTACTTATCGGCGGTATGAGAGTGCTGAAAACAAACTTTGATAATTCTGAACTCGGAGTATTTACAAAAAATCCTGGTACACTTACTAATGATTTTTTTGTGAATTTACTTGACATGAATACTGTTTGGAAAGCGACTTCTGAAGAGAAAGATTTATTTGAAGGAAGTGACAGAGCTACCGGTGAATTGAAATGGAAAGGTACCCGTTCAGATCTTGTATTTGGATCCAATTCAGAATTAAGGTCACTTGCTGAAGTTTACGGAAGCTCGGATTGCAAAGAGAAATTTGTTAAAGACTTTATCGCAGCATGGGATAAGGTTATGAATCTAGATCGTTTTTAATAATAATGTAAACCGCCGTTAATTCAACACTACGAACTGACGGCGGTTTTTTATATTCTGAAATAATAATCACATTCTAAAAAAACAATATTATTGGAAAATGGAAAATGTTTAATAAACAAATCAACCTATCGATATAATCCGGAAACAATTGTTAACAAAAAATCACTTAATTTCTATCACAGTTTTAATTTTCAAAAAAATGAGCATTTATTACATCAGATTGTCAGTGATGCAATTGTTTTGAAGCTGGATATTTGCCGGCTGATGTGTATGGAGATGAAGTTGGCTAAACCAATCAACAAGTCAAAGAAAAGATGGTATGTACAACATCAAATTTAAAGAAGATGTATAAATTTTGGGCAGGCGGAACAATAAAATTTACCTGAGAAGGGTAAGTTTATTTTCTTTTTTTAAAGCAGTAATTTTGACAAAAGAAGGTCTCCTTCAGCCAAAACAAGACGAAAAACTTTGGGTTTTTGAGACAGTCTCCTTTGCGAGGCTGTCTCAAAACACTATTTTTACCATTAAGTCACAAAGACACAAAGAAAAAAACTTTAAAAAAAGAATGCTTTG
>DAORRV010000036.1:0-5493 GCA_035443185.1 Ignavibacteria bacterium
CAGGTCATTTTTAAAGGGCAGAGTATAAATTTCACAGATATATCTACAAACTCTCCAACGGGCTGGAGCTGGACATTTCCCGGAGGTACACCTTCATCTTCCAATGTTCAAAATCCTCAGGGTATAGTTTATAATTCATCAGGTCAATTCAATGTTACTCTACAGGCATCCAATTCATTCGGAAATAATTCCATTACGAAAACTAATTATATTACTGTACTTGAGAATCCCTACTCCTGTCCTTACACATGGCTTTCAAAAATAACAGCAACTGATGCAGCAAACAGAACTGATACGGTTACGTTTGGAATGTCTCCAAACGGCACTTATGGAATTGATACATGTCTGGGTGAATATTTACTTCCTCCTCCGCCGCCTCTTGGGATATTTGATTTCAGAATTGTACTTCCCCCTACATACAATAAAGATGCTGTAAAAAATGATTTCAGACAGGATCTTCTTTCTAATTCTATATACTGGCTGAACTTTCAGACCTCTGTATCCGGACCGATCACATTCAGATGGGATCCGTCTTTATTTCCTTCTACAGGTACTTTTTATCTGAGAGAAGATATTCTCGGCACAAACATTAATATGAAAAATCAAAACAGTTTTGTGCTGTCAAATGCGGGAATCAGATTTCTCAGAATAGATTATGAATTTAGTGCAAACTACAGTATTGATGTCAGCAGCAGCTGGAATCTGATTTCAATTCCTCTGCAGGCAGTTGATATGTCTGTTTCTTCACTTTTTGAAACAGATGTGAATACAGCTTTTGGTTATAATAATGGTTATTTCAATTTAAGTACACTGTCAAACGGAAACGGCTACTGGATAAATTTTCCAAATGCCAGATCTTATAATGTATCAGGGATTTTTAAATATCCGAAAGATATAAATGTAATAAGCGGCTGGAATATGGTCGGTCCATTTGAAGAAGTAATCCCTGTCAATGAAATAGTCTCATATCCTTCAGGACTTTTTGCTTCAAATTTCTATGGCTATAATAATGGTTACCTGACGGAAGATACATTAAAGCCGGGGAAAGGATACTGGATAAAGACAAACAGTGCAGGGAAGTTTATGAAAGATACTGTGGGAAGTTTAAATCAGGATTTTACAAATGTACAGTTGCAGAGAGCTGATAACTGGATCAGATTTGAAATTTCAGATTTAAATGAATCGGGTACGACCTTGTATCTTGCAGATCAGAATGAAATTAATATTAATCATGAATTACCGCCTGTTCCTCCTGCAGGAATTTTTGATGCAAGATTTTTGACAGACAGAAGTGTGGAAGTATTTGGGATTGATCAGAATATAAAAATTAATTCTGCAGGTCAGCCGCTTTACTTTACTGCTTCAAATTTAAAAGGGAATTCGATCAGAATAAAAGATAACATTGATGGTTCGGTCATGAATGTTTTACTAAAGGAGAATGAAAGAATTTTATTGAATAGTTCTCTCGATAATTATCTGATCACCACTGAGAAGATCATGCCAAATAAATATGAACTTGCTCAGAATTATCCTAATCCATTTAATCCATCGACAAAAATAAATTACAGTATTCCGGTTACGGGAAAAGTAAATCTGATTATATATAATGCTTTAGGTCAGGAAGTGATAAAACTTGTGAATGAAGTTCAGGAAGCCGGAAGTTACAGTGTGAAATTTAATGGTGCAGATCTTTCTTCGGGTATTTATTTTTACAGGATTGAATCCGGTAGTTTTAAAGAGATCAGGTCTATGATTTTGTTAAAGTAATTATATTAGGAAAATTAAACTGCAGCTGAGAATGACTTTGCGAGGAGCGAAGCGACGAAGCAATCTCCAAATCTAATGCAGTATTTTCTTTGGATGGGGGCTTAATCCTGTTTGAATTTTAAAATTATATTTGAAAATAATAAAATTTTGTTTAATTTTATTAAATCCATTTTCCCAAAATTAAATTTAAAAAAATGAAAACACTTTACACAATTTTGTTTATTGTTGTTATTTGTCTGGCAATAAACAAATCAGCATTTTCACAGGCAAATTCAGTAGAGCTGCAAGACGGCGGCGGCGGATTACTGAGTTTACACAGCAGCATTGAAGAAGCTTATACTGCAATACCCGCAGTAATAACGCAGGCATATATTATTGAGATACTTACTATTTATACCGGTGCAAATGAAGTTTTTCCAATTGATTTAAGATCTAAGTCCGGACATAGTTCATCTAACACTATTACAATTCGTCCGGATGCAGGCAATTCCGGAGAAGTAATTTCCGGTTTAAGTGCCAACGGAATTATCAATATACATTCAGCCGATTATATAATATTAGACGGCAGACCGGGTGGTGCCGGAAGCGTGCCTGATCTGGAAGTCAGAAATACCGGAACTACATCTAATGCTAATACTATAGCTCTTGACAGCGGAGCTACACATTGCGTCATTAAATATATAAAATCATATAACAATACAAATGGAGCTACCGGACCGAGAAATATAGAAATAGGTACTTCACCAAATATTCCGGGCGGATGCTCAAATAATCTTATAGATAATTGCTATGTAAACGGCGGCAGAACAGGTATCGGAAGCGACGGGGGAACAGCTCCGTCCGGAAATGCAAACGTGGACAATGTAATTTCAAATTGTGTAATCGAGAATTTTGGTTTTGTTGCTGTCTGGCTTTTGAATTTTACCGGCAATACAACTGTCGAAAATAATGTTATAAACGGCACTGGAACTCACAGTGGAATTGCAAATGTGACTGCCATAAATATACAGAGTACAGTTGACGGATATACAATTAACATAAGGAGAAATAAAATTACAAACTTCATTGCAAACTCTACTGCATCAACTTTAGCTCCGAGAGGAATTGCAACGATCACTGCACCGGGTACCGGGTCGGTTTTGAATATCGAAAATAATTTTATTTCAATGACTGCAAATAATAATAATGCAGCTACAACTTATGGAATTTATACAACCGGTACTTCTGAAAGCTATACATGTAATATTTATTATAATACAATATTGATAGGCGGGGTACAGACAGGTGGCTTAGCCGGAAGGATTGTTTCAGCACCGATAGTGAAACAGTCAACTGTACCCGGAGTTGTTTATAATCAGAAAAATAACATTTGCATAAATACAAGAACCGGAGGAAATGCAGGAGTTATACATGCCGGTGTCGGTATAAACGGAGATGCAGGTACACTGGATATAGATTACAATTGTTATTATTCAGCAACCGGAACGCCGGCTTCATGGGATTCAACAAATTATACTACACTTCAGGCATATCAGAATGCGATAGGTGATTATGAAGAAAATTCAAGAGTCAAAAACGTTACATTCATTTCAAGTTCAGATCTCCACCTTGACGGCGCATCTATTCAGGATCCTGATCTCAGCGCGAGACCGGTTGCCGGAATTACCGAAGATATAGACGGTGATACAAGGAGTACAGCATTCCCGTATAAAGGAGCAGATGAATCTACAGCATTTAATTTAAAAACATTAAACTTAAAAGTAAATCTCGAAGCATGCTCTCCTGTGCAAGATACAGTAGTGGTATCTCTAAGAAATAATTTTTCTCCATACAGTTTAGTAGAAATGTCAAAGGTATATTTAAGTAATACCGGAACTGCTGCAGTAAACTTTGCAAAAGCAGTGGACGGATTAAATTATTATGTAGTGGTAAATCACAGAAATTCGATAGAAACATGGAGTAAAACGGGTGGAGAAATTTTTTCAGGCGGTGTATTGAATTTTGATTTTACGACAATGTCATCGCAGGCATTCGGAAATAATCTTGTACAGGTTGGCAGTAACTGGTCTAATTATACCGGTGATGTAAATCAGGAAGGCGTAGTAGATGTAGGTGATCTGACAATTATAGATAATGATGCTTTTGTATTTATTACAGGTTATGTACCGGCGGATTTAAATTGTGATGAAGTAGTAGATCTGACAGATGCATCTTATGCAGATAATAATGCTGCGAATTTTGTTTCTGTTATTAAGCCGTAGAAAAGGATGTGATAATTTTTTAATCGAAAACTAAATTAAAATTGAGACAAGGGAGTAATACTCCCTTGTTTTATTTGGTGTAAATTGGGCAGATGTATCGTTAGTTTGTTTTAATCATTTATAGTATTGCCGGTATTATTGAAAGTATACCAAATGGTTTGCATTGAATAATCATTTTTTGAATTCAAATTTTCAGTTCACCAAAGAGCTTCGAACATTTGCAGGATTGATGAGTGGGTTTGCTTTTGATAGTTTAATAAGTTTTAATTAAACAAAAAACGGTCGTGCAGTTTAAGATTAAACCAATTAGTTTATCATACAATCTAATTTATAAAAAAATGAAATTTATACTTTTTAAGATCAGAAATTTGTCATGCTTGTTACTTATTGTATCATCTATAACATTGCTGGAAAGCTGTGAAGAAAGTTCGGTCGTCACTTCCACTAAAGGAACATTAGCAGGGAAAGTTTATTCCGTCTCTAAATTCGCTTTGCGGAATATTGAAATAAAGGTTGGTGATAAATCGGTTCTTACTTCTGATGACGGTGAATTTTCATTGAGTGATGTTGAGTTTCCATGCAATGTAATTCTGAGAAATCCAGGTTCAAACTACGCAACAAAATACATAAATGTAACAGAAGGTACTTCTACATTTATTGTTGAAGGAGTGGATTCATATACATTAAATACAAAGCTGAAGATTACACTACCTTCCGGAATTTTCGATAACTCCGATAATGCTACTATGATCTTTTCAGATGGAATGAATGTAAATCTTTCCAAAGAATTTGATTCACAAACTCCACCGGAAGAATTATTTGTTTCTTATGCAGGAAGTAATCCCGTGACAGGCAAGTTACATGTAATTATCTACAGCAAGGAAAATTCAAAAGTCGTAACATTTGATAACTATGCTGTCAGTGAAAATATAGAAACGGTGTTAGGACAGGAGATCACTTATGATTTTTCAATGAATCAGTTTGATCTGAATCCGGGTGAAAGGACTGTAAACATAAATATTCCTGTTCCTCCAAGCGGATCATATGTTGGATTTAATTTTCTTTCTTTTTCTCAATATAAAAATATCAATTCACAATATCCGGCACGTCAGAGTTTTATTCTTCAATCTCCTGAAGTTGTAATACCTTTGAATATTCCGGGACTTATCAGCTTTGCAGAAATACATACAAGCGGCTATGTCGGAAAGGAACGATTAACTGAGGAGTCCAGTCAAAGTTTTCAAACAAAGAATGATCCTCAGCTTATTTCACCTGAAAATAATGCTGCAGGAATCAGCGGTGCAACGGAATTTTCTTACACTCAATCTCAGGGTACAGGGATTTATTTTATTGATGTTTACAATTCGTCCACTCAGGAGAGATATACTTTAGTTACAAAGGATAATTCATTTTTGTTCAGTGAGATCACGGAAATGGCAGAGATTTCAACTTCGAATAAAACTTA
>DAORRV010000036.1:5593-32531 GCA_035443185.1 Ignavibacteria bacterium
ACTTCAGAAAAATCACCTGCATTTAATTTATAAAAATAAACTCCGCTTGAAAGTGCTGAAGCATCAAAATTATATTTGTAACTTCCAGGTGATAAAACTGAACTGACCGGTGCTGCGATTTCTTTTCCCTGCAAGTCATAAATTTTCATTGATACAAATTCTGTTTTCGAAATTCTGAATTCAATGACGGTAGCTGGATTAAAGGGATTTGGATAATTTTGTGACAGAGAATATTTGTCAGGAACATTTGATGAAACCTGTGAAATTCCGACAGATTGAGAATATTTTATGGTTGTAAAATCATCCTGCGTAGTCTGTCTGTTGGCAAATCCTGTAACTATTATATCTCCGTTTGAATCCACTCCAATTGCAACTGCTTCATCGTGATGATTATTAAATCCTCCGTCATAATTTATTCTCCATTGTTCCACACCTGCAGGATTGTATTTAATTGTCATAAAATTATCATTGAAAGGAAGTTCATAGGTCAGACCGGTAACATATACATTTCCGGCGGCATCAAGAGCAATTCCTCTTGAATAATCATCAACGTTTCTGTTGCCGTTATAAAAATTTTCCCAAAGCAAATTTCCATTCGGATCGAATTTCAAAGTAAGATAATCTGCATCTTCTCCTGCTGCTCTGACACCGTTTCCTGTAAGATAAATATTAGATGAAGCATCAATTTCCAATGCTGTCACACGGTCATAATGATCACCGCCTACTCCGGCATAATTTTTTCTCCATATTAAATTCCCGGCAGAATTATATTTCAGCATCATAATATCAAATCCATAATTACATGCGACGATCACATTACCTGAAGCATCAGATTCCATTCCAATTACATCATCACTGCCATTGATCAAAGTGTCCCTGCTAAGCCATTGTGCAGAACCGTCGGAATCGTATTTTATAGTAGTTGCAAATGTT
Source organism: Ignavibacteria bacterium (assembly GCA_035443185.1). Classification (GTDB taxonomy): domain Bacteria; phylum Bacteroidota; class Ignavibacteria; order Tepidaquicellales; family Tepidaquicellaceae; genus UBA2330. The sequence continues at coordinate 6,527 of DAORRV010000036.1, forward strand.
CTGTTCGGATTCATATCATATGACTTTCCTGTTACATAGATAAAATTACCTGCAACTTTTATGCATGTGATCGAACTTCCCAGTCCCTGCAGAAACTGTGTTCCTTTATATCTCCTTGTCCAGAGAGAATCTCCGTTTGAATTATATTTTATCAAAAACATTCCTCCGTTATCCGCACTGCCAAATTTTCTATAGCCGCCGATGTAAATATTTCCTGAAGCATCTGTTCCGATTGAGCTTTTATAAATTCCCGGAGCTGCAGGACTTGCAACGGGCTCACCTAGCACTCTGATCCACTGCTCAATACCTGCGGAATTATATTTTATAGTAACCTGAATTCCGTTTGCTCCGCCGAAACTGACAGAACCTGTAACATAAACATTTCCAGAATTATCAACTGTGATTGCTCTTACCCGGTCGTCATTACCGGAAGTATTATGATACCGTGCAGTCCACTGTTCGACGCCTGCTGAATTATATTTCACCGTGAGAAAATCGTCTCCCATATTTACTGCCCGACTGATACCGGTTACATAAGTATTGCCGGCATTATCAATGACCATTGCAACAGGAATATCATCGTTGTTTGATGCTCCGTTATAAAAGCTGCTCCACTGCATGCTTACCTGCGCATGGGATTTCAAATGCAGCCCAGTGATGAATAGAATAATTAAAATAATTTTAGAATATTTCATAATAAGTTTTAATAGTTATTTAATTAAATTTTCTTTACAAAATTATTAAAAATAAGGAAGGAAATACAAGTAAAGATTATCCGGATTCTTACAAAATTTGAATAGATAAAAGTGAGAAAAGTTTATTTTTAAACAAAAAGTAGAGTTTAATGAGATATATATTTACAATTTTTAATAATAATTTTTCAGATTATGCGGTAAATAATTATACAGAAACAATTAAATTTCAATTTCTTTTTACAAAGTAAATTTTAATTTTGTAAAAATTAATATTTAATATCTAATATTTATTATTAAATGAAAGACCACTCATTAATAAAATTATTAAGAACTTTTTCGGGTGAAGAGATTAAGGAATTCGGAGAGTTCATCTCAAATTCATATTATAATAAAAGGAAGGCAGTAAAAAAATTATATGATATAATCAGGAAGCAATATCCTGATTTTAATGAAAAGAATATTGATAAAAAAAATATATATCAATTAATATTTCCGGATAAGAAATACAGTGAAAGTTCATTTTCTGTGATCATTCATTATCTTCATGACCTTGCAAAGAGGTTCATTACTTTAAAAAAATTTGAAGAAAACACATTCGAATATAATTTTAATCTTGAATCTGAATTGTTTGACAGAAAGCAGACCGGCAATCCGGGGAAAATTCTCGAAAAATATCTAAAGGAACTCGACCCTTCTAATTATCTTTCTGATGATTATTATAAACATAAATACAGACTTAAATTTGAAGCAATGTTTTATCTTATTGAATCGAATTACGGAGTTTATGAGAAATTTCTTGATAAGCTTGATTTCCAGGGAATGTATAAAGATTTTCATTATCATTATCTCATAAAATCTATGAGGCTTTATCTGAATCTGCTGAATACGGAAAAAATATATAACAGAATATATGACAAAGACCGGTTCGGGAAAATGATGGAAAACATTGAATCTGAAATAGAAAATTTTGCAGATGCGCCGATAGTGAAAATGTATTATTATCTGATCATGATGCTGATTGAAGAAAGTAATGATGAATTTTATTTTAAAGTGAAAGAGATCTTAAACGGTATTTCATATAAAATAAATATAGATGACCTGGCTGAAATTTACATTAACATGCAGAACTTCTGTAAAAGAAAATTATCAGAAGGTAAACAGAATTTTCTTAGAGAGGAGTTTGATATTTTATCAAAGCAACTCGAAGCAAAGACATATTTAGTAAACGGAAATATGCATTCAATATTTTACAGGAATGCTGTTAATATTGCATTGAAGCTGAAAGAGCATGAATGGGTAAAAAATTTCATAAGTATATTTAAAGAAGATCTTCAGAAAGAATATCGTGAAAGCAATTTTCTATACTGTTCGGCCCAGTATGAATTTTATGTAAAAAACTATGACACTTCTTTAGAGATGCTTTCGAAATTAAAACTTGATGAAGTATATCTGAAATATGAAGTAAAGATATTACAGATGATGATATATTTTGAGACAGATTCGCATGAAAACCTTTTTTCATTACTTGAGACCTACCGTCATTTCTTAAAGAATAATGAAATGCTTCCCGGCAAAAAGAAAAAATTATATCTCAATTTTTACAAATATCTTAATAAGCTTGTAAATATAAAAAAGAAAAAGGACAGATCGGAATTAAGAGAAATTAAAAAAATGTTAGAGTCAGAAGCAATTGTTAATAACAAAGACTGGCTAATGAAAAAGATCGACGAAGACATGAGAGAAACTCAATATTCAAAAAAATTAAGAAGAGCATAAAATGATTCTGTTTCTGGTTGTGATATCTGTCATTTTAATTTCTGCAGTTTCTTTTTTAAATAGTTCAAAGTTCGGAAAGCACCCATCCAAAGAAAGTCTGAATAGGATTCAAAGTTCACCAAATTACAGGTCAGGTTCATTCCATAACATAAACCATACTCCAGCTATCTCAGAAGGCACAAGTTATTTCAAAGTATTCAAAGAATTTTTCATAGATAAAAAGGAAAGTGTTTCTCCGAAGGATAAAATTCCTTCTATAAAGACCAGCTTATCAGATCTGGACATTAATGAAGATGTTCTGATCTGGTTTGGACATTCTTCATATTTCATTCAGATTGATAAAAAAAGAATTTTAGTAGATCCGGTTTTCTGCGGATCAGCATCACCTGTTTCATTTTTAGTCAAAGCGTTCAAGGGAACAGACAGATATACAGCTGAAGATATTCCTGAAATTGATTATCTGTTTATTACGCATGACCACTGGGATCACCTTGACTATGAAACTGTTACCAAAATAAAACCAAAGATCAAACAGGTAATCTGCGGACTCGGGACAGGTGAGCATCTGGAATACTGGGGATATGATAAAAATATTATTATTGAAAAAGACTGGAATGAAAAAATTAATTTGGAAGATGATTTTATAGTTTACACAACTACTGCGAGACATTTTTCCGGAAGAGGTCTGAAGAGAAATAAAGCTCTCTGGTTATCTTTTGTTCTACAGACTCCTTCAATGAAAATTTTCATTGGCGGAGACAGCGGATATGATACACATTTTAAAGAGATAGGAAATGCTTTTGGAGAATTTGATCTGGCAATACTTGAGCTTGGCCAGTATGATAAAAAATGGAGATATATTCATTTGCTTCCTGAAGAATTTCTTACTGCAGCTTTAGAGCTAAGGGCTAAACGAATACTACCTGTACATTCTTCAAAATTCAAACTGGCTAATCATCCCTGGGACGAACCTTTAAAATTAATTTCTGAATATAATTCAAATACAGAGAAAAGTTTAAATGTTATTACTCCAATGATAGGCGAACTGGTAAATTTAAAAGACAGCAGTCAGAATTTTTCAAAGTGGTGGGAAACAATTAAATAGATTTACTGCCGTCAGTAAACGGATATCGGAAATCAGAAGTATCAACTACGGAGACGGGGTCATCTGAACAATTTAAAATTGAAAAAGATATTATTATAAAAAGAAAAATATATATTGTTTTGAACTTCACTTTATACATAAGGATTTTTTTTAAAATTGAAAAAAATGAACTCAATATTTTTAAAAATTAAACAAATCAAATTCATTATTTATTTTGAATCTTTAATTTTTCAAACTTTTTAAAGCTCCGTACACGGCTCAGATAACTATTTAAAAGTAAAAAACCCATTTTGACTTTGTGAAACAAAGGGATTTTGAATTTTGAATTTGTTTACTGCATAATCATTAACAGTACTGAATGTTCCTTTCTTTGATACAAACCAGGTGAAGTTATCACCACTGAAGTTTTCATTTCCTGTTTCCTCAAGCCCATTTAGTGTAAAATTATTTTCAGTAGTGAATATTTGGTAATTTGCTCCGCTGACATTATTAAATATAGTAATTTCATATATCCCGCTGCCTTCTCCCGCGCTGAATGAAAACGGTGTAGAATTATTTACATCCGCAGCATTATTTGGCGGAGATATAAGTTCACACGGACTGTTTACTTTTATATAATTTGTATTTGGGACTAAAGAAATGTTACCACTGGTACTGCCAACATTATAATTGACAACAGAATAAAAAGCATCAGGAATTCCGGTTGGAATTTTAACCTGAAAATTATTACCAGTCATTTGTGAAAAAGTTGAGTTAATATAAAGATAATTTTTAGGTGAAAAAGTTAAATAAAAACTATTCAATGAACTGAAATTATTAGGTTCTATATTACATTCAACATCCTTTTCACCCGGGTTCAAAGATAACTGATCATTTGTAAATATATAATTTATAACATTACCTCTGTTAAGTACTATTTCAGGACTGGTACCATAATTTTCATAAGAAAGAATTCTGTGACTGGAATCAATTTTATAAGTCAAAACATGTACTTTACCATTAATGACATTATTAAAAACAGGTACTTGTAAAATGGCATTCTGATTAGGAGAAAGCAGAGTGCTGTAAATGTTTGTAAATTCTTTATCGGAAAAAATAACTTTGCAGATTATATCCTGCTGAAATATTTCAACTGGTAATTCAGCATTTATATATGCATAATAATTAATGTTCGGATATTTATTAAATCCAAGTTCTAAATATGATGCACTTAAACCTTTATAAATATCTATATTGAGATTAAATACAGAATCAGAAACTGTCAGATCATACGGTATTGATATTCCACTAAGATTAAAACTGCCGTCTTCCGAAGTCAGGACAGTCTTACCCTGCGTGGAGACTTTTACATTTGATAAAGGTACATGAAATTCATTATGAATTATACCTGAGACGACGGATTCCGGACCGGATGAATTATCACAGCTAAGGTGAAAGAAAGAAATTGTGAAAATTGAAATGAATATTGTGAGTGATAAAAATTTGTTCTTTTTCATAAAAAATAAAATTAATTATTTTAATAAAAATTAATGTTTGATTTTTTAAAAAAAATATAAAATCAATGTTAGGAATAATTTTTTTTTAAAAAAACTCAACAGACAATTAATAAAGCAAAGTTATTTAATCTTAAACTGAAATACAACATTAAATCAGATTAACACTGAATCCAAATTTCTTTTATCAAAAGCAATGTGTAAAATCTTATCTTAAATACATCCCGGGATAAAGAAAAAGTGAGGGTGTCCATAATTTCCTGTATTGACTTTTCTAACCATTTTCCGTAATTTGAAGTTTTCCCCAAAAAGGAACTTTATTGAATTTTGTCTAAAATTCAGAATTTTTATATAATATTAAGATGGCACTTAGAAAACTAAAACCAATGACGCCCGCGACGAGATACTATAGTATCTCATCATTTGATGAAATTACAAAATCCACACCGGAGAAATCTCTGCTAAGACCTTTGAAAAAATCAGGCGGCAGAAACAATCTTGGAAGGATCACATCAAGACACAGAGGCGGCGGTCACAAGAGAAGATACAGACTAATTGATTTTAAAAGAAACGGAACCGGTGATTTTGAAATACTGGCTATAGAATACGATCCGAACAGAACTGCAAGGATCGCACTTGTCGCAGATGAAAAGGGAGTAAAGAGTTATATCATAGCACCTGACGGAATTAAGGTCGGGGAAAAGATTGTAAATTCAAATGAAGCAGAAGTCAAATCCGGAAACGCACTTATCTTAAAAGTAATACCGGTAGGAACATTCATACATAATATAGAGATGAAACCCGGCAAAGGTGCTCAGATCGCAAGGAGCGCAGGGACATCAGCGCAGATAATTGCTAAGGATGAAAAATATTCACAAGTGAAACTTCCTTCGGGAGAAGTAAGACTTATCAATAATGACTGCAAGGCAACAATAGGAATTGTAAGTAATACAGATCACGAGAATATAAGTATAGGAAAAGCAGGAAGATCAAGATGGATGGGAAGAAGACCACATGTAAGAGGAGTAGCTATGAATCCTGTAGATCATCCGATGGGCGGCGGTGAAGGTAAGACTTCAGGCGGCGGACATCCGGTAAGTCCATGGGGATTACCTGCAAAAGGTTATAAGACGAGAAAAAAGAAAAATATTTCAAATAAGTTTATAGTTAAGAAAAGGAAATAATTAATGTCAAGATCGCTCAAAAAAGGTCCAAATCTGGACTACAAGCTTCTGGATAAAGTGGATAAGTTAAATTCACAAAATCAGAAAAAAGTAATAAAGACCTGGTCAAGAGCATGTACCATTACTCCTGATTTTGTAGGTCATACTTTTGCAGTACATAATGGAAATAAATTCATACCTGTATATGTGTCAGAAAATATGGTAGGTCATAAACTCGGAGAGTTTTCACATACCAGGACATTCAGAGCTCATTCAGGACAAAGAAAAGATGAAAAGGCAGGGGGTAGATAAATGGAAGCCAGAGCATTAAAAAGACATATAGGAACATCACCGAGAAAGATGAGACTTGTAGTAGATCTTATCAGAAATAAAAGAGTTGACGATGCAGTGAATTTACTTATGTTCACTAATAAAAGCGCAGCTAAAGTTGTGGAAATGACTGTTAGGTCAGCATACAGCAATCTTGTTAACAAGCTTGATTCAGGCAGACTGAGTCAGGGCGATGTGATAATTAAAGAAGCTTATGTAAATGAAGGTCCGTCAATGAAGAGAATATTGCCGGCTCCTCAGGGAAGAGCTTTTAGAATTCAGAAAAGATCTGCACACTTGACTATAGTAGTCGAGCAGGCAGAAGAGAAATAATATCTATTATAAAAAATTATAAACAACTATAAATTATAATCTTCAGGATTATTAAGGAGTATTTTTGGGACAAAAGACACACCCCGTCGGATTTAGATTAGGAGTTATCAATACCTGGGATTCAAACTGGTATGATGACAAAAGTTTTGCAAAGAAACTCATGGAAGATTCCGTGATCAGGTCATATATAAAGAAGAGACTTGAGAAAGCCGGAATTGCGAAAATTGCCATTGAGAGAACTTTGAAAAAGATAACTCTGACGATACATACGTCCCGTCCCGGATTTGTTATCGGAAAAAGCGGTAAAGAGATCACACAGCTTGAAAGTGAGATCAAGAAGATCACAGGAAAAGAAGTTAAGATCAATGTAGCTGAGATCAAGAAACCTGAACTGAATGCTACATTAGTAGCGGAAAACATTGCAGGTCAGCTTGCAAACAGAGTATCATTCCGAAGAGCAATGAAATCAGCGATTACAAATACTATGAGAATGGGTGCAGAGGGAATTAAGATAATGTGCGGCGGAAGATTAGGCGGAGCGGAGATCGCGAGATCTGAGCAGTATAAAGAAGGAAGGATTCCATTGCAGACAATTAGAGCGGACATTGATTATGCATCAGTAACATCACATACGATTTACGGAGCTATTGGAGTGAAAGTATGGATATGCAGAGGTGAAAAATTGTCAAGAAATTAATTAAGAAACTAAATCAGAAATTAAAAATATACCGGAGATTTTATTATGTTAATGCCCAAAAGGGTTAAATTCAGAAAAGCGCAGAGGGGACATTTAAGAGGAAATGCAGGCAGAGGATTTACTATGAATTTCGGAACATACGGATTAAAGTCAATGGAGCCGGGCTGGATCACAGACAGACAGATCGAGGCTGCAAGGATCGCTTTGACAAGATACATGAAAAGAGACGGAAGAGTTTACATCAGAATATTCCCGGATAAGCCAGTTTCAAAGAAGCCGGCGGAAACAAGGATGGGTAAAGGAAAAGGCGCACCGGAATTTTGGGTTGCAGTAATCAGACCGGGCAGAATAATGTTTGAAATTGATGGTGTATCCAGAGCTATTGCAGAAGAGGCATTCAGATTAGCTTCTCACAAGCTTCCGCTTAAGACGAAATTTATAGCAAGGATAGATTAAGTAAGTTTGGAAGTAAAATAAATTATTAAGATTAAGTTCTAAAAAAATAAAATGAAAATCAATCAAGTAAGAGAAATGACAGATGAAGATCTTAAGATTGCGCTTAAAGACAATCACGAAGCACTTCAGAATTACAGATTTCAGTTAGCTACCGGACAACTGGAAAATTACAAATCATTGTCAGCAACGAAAAAAGACATTGCAAGGATCCATACAATTATCAAAGAAAAACAGATCAAAGCAAAATCTTAAATCAATTATAAAGCTTAAATAACAATAACAGATGTCTGAAGATACAAAAGAAGAAGTCAACGAAACACCGGAAAACACACCTGAAGAAACTACATCAGATGCTCCTGCAGAAAATTCATCTGAGGATGCAGTAAATACTCCGGCAGAAACTCCTGCAGTAAACTCAACTGAAGATGCAGTAAATACTCCGGCAGAAACTCCTGTGGAGACAGCTGAAGTAAAATCAGAAGTTAAAACTGAAGAAGTAAAAAAGAAGACTTCCCATTCAGGATTAAGAAAAACAAGAGTATGCTTAGTCCTTAGCAATAAAATGGATAAGACAATAATCGTCAGTGATGAGAGAAGGATCCAGCATCCGATATATAAGAAGTTTTATAAAAAGACTACGAAATTTGCAGCGCATGATCCGGAAAATAAATGTGATATCGGAGATAAAGTAAAAATAATGGAAACCAGACCTTTGAGTAAAACAAAGAGATGGAGACTTGTAGAAATAGTAGAAAAAGTTAAATAACACAATTTTATATAAAATAGATTATCAATAATGATACAGGAAGAAACCAATTTAAACGTCGCTGATAACTCCGGAGCCAAATCAGTAAGATGCATTAGAGTTCTCGGAGGATCTGACAGAAGATACGCAGGTGTCGGTGATGTAATAGTGGTTACGGTAAAGTCAGCAATACCGGGTGGAACAGTAAAGAAAGGGTCAGTTTCAAGAGCAGTAATAGTAAGAACTGCAAAAGAGACCAGAAGAAACGACGGAACATATATTAAGTTTGATGAAAATGCAGCAGTACTGATCAATAATAACAATGAACCGATGGGAACAAGGATCTTTGGACCAGTAGCAAGAGAGTTAAGAGATAAACAATTCATGAAAATTATATCATTAGCACCGGAGGTTATTTAAAAATGGCAGATAAAAGAAAAACATCAAAAACAAGATTGAAAAAGAATGACACTGTAAAGGTCATTTCCGGCAACTCAAGAGGTGCAGTCGGTAAAGTTCTATTTATAAATAGTGAAAAAGGATCTTTGATAGTGGAAGGTGTGAACATTGTTCACAGACATACAAAACCAAATCAAAAAAATCCACAGGGCGGCATAGTAAAAAGAGAAGCTCCTATTAATTTATCAAATGTAATGCTGATGTGTCCAAAGACAAACCAGCCTACGAGAATTGGAATGCAGTTAATAAATGAAGATAAAAAATCTTCAAAAAAGACTAAGATGAGATTCAGCAAAAAAGCTCAGGAAATAATTATCAGTTAAATCATAAATGGCTAAAACTAAACAAGACAGAAAAAAAGAAACCGACGGAGCAGAGAAAGAAGGAAAAGACTCTAAATCCAAAGAAGGTTTTAAAGAAGAAAAAGTTGATATTAATCTTCTTCATACATACAGGGATAATATTGTACCTGAATTGAAAAAGAAGTTTAATTATAAAAATGTAATGCAGGTGCCAAAGCTCGAAAAGATCAATATAAATGTCGGGGTAGGTGCAGCAACAACAGACGCGAAACTTATAGAGACAACTGTAAAAGAGCTTGAAGCAATCACGGGTCAAAAGCCTACAGTAGTAAAAGCAAAAAAGTCTGTATCGAATTTTAAGCTCAGAGAAGGCGTGGATATTGGAGTAAAGCTAACGCTGAGAAATGCAAGAATGTATGAATTCCTTGAAAGGTTCATCAGAATTTCTATTCCAAGGGTAAGAGATTTCAGAGGTCTATCGGATAAGAGTTTTGACGGCAGAGGAAATTACAGTTTGGGTATTAAAGAACAGATCATATTTCCTGAAATAAATGTTGACAATGTGAACAGGATCTCAGGAATGGATATTACTTTTGTTACTTCTGCAAATACAGATGAAGAATCATTAGCGTTGCTTAAAGCATTTGGACTTCCATTTATAAAAAGGCAAACAACTAATTAATTAAGATTATAGAATAATGGCTAGAAAAGCATTAATAGCAAAACAAAAAAGAAGAGAGTATCTGGTAGAAAAATATGCTAAGATAAGAAAGGAACTGAAAGACAACGGTGATTATGAAGGTCTTCAGAAACTTCCGAGAAACAGCAGTCCGAGCAGACTTAACAACAGGTGTAATGTAACCGGCAGAGTAAGAGGTTATTACAGAAAATTCGGAATGTCAAGATTAGTATTCAGAGAGTTAGCATTACAGGGAAAGATTCCCGGTGTAATTAAATCAAGTTGGTAAATTAAAAGATTCAGGAGAATTATAAAATGTCAATGACAGATCCCATTGCGGATTATTTAACGAGAGTAAGAAACGCAATCAAAGCCGGTAAGAAAACGGTAGATATGCCAGCTTCGAAATTCAGAGAAGCGATCAGTGTAATTTTGAAGAAATCATCACTTATTGGTGATTTTACTACTGTCGAAACTGATGATAAATTTAAAATGCTGACGATCAAACTGAAATATAATGACGGTGAAAGTGTGATACTTGGATTAAAGAGGATCAGCAGACCCGGTATCAGAAGATATGTCGGACATGAAAAATTGCCGAGAGTAAGAAACGGATTGGGTATAGCTATAATTTCAACATCAAAAGGATTATTAACAGATAAGGAAGCCAGAAGTCAAAAAGTTGGCGGAGAAGTTGTCTGTCATATTTGGTAAATAATTTAAAAGTATAACTGTAAAAGAAATGAGCAGAATAGGTAAAAAACCGATTGAACTTTCAGATAAAGTAAAAGTCACACAAAAAGGTCAGCTAATAGAAGTTACCGGACCTAACGGAACTCTTAACCTTGAATTGACAGGCGGAGTAAGTTTAGACATTAAAGATAAAGAAGTTACACTTCAAAGAGCAGATGACAGTAAGAAAAACAGGTCATTACACGGTTTATACAGATCTTTGATAAATAATATGGTGATTGGTGTAGACACAGGTTTTTCCAGAAAGCTTGAACTGATGGGAATTGGATACAGAGCAGAGCTTAAAGGTGAAAATTTAGTATTAATGCTCGGATATTCACATCCGACAGTATTTTGCCCACCGCCGGAAATTACAATTGAAGTACCGACACCAAACTCTGTTTTGGTAAAAGGAATCAGTAAAGAACTTGTAGGACTTGTAGCAGCAAAGATCAGATCATTCAGAAAGCCAGAGCCTTACAAAGGAAAGGGAATAAAGTTTGAGGGAGAAGTAGTAAGAAGAAAAGCAGGAAAGACAGCAGCAAAATAATTATAAAGAGATTTAAACAACAATGAATCAAATAGAAAAAAGCAGAAAGAGAAAAGAGAGGATAAGATTTCAGATCAGGAAAAAGCTACGCGGTACTTCTGAAGTTCCGAGATTAGTAGTTTACAGAAGTCTTGATCATATTTATGCTCAGCTAATAGATGATGTAAATTCAAAAACAATTTTGACAGTATCAACAAAATCAAAGGATATATTAGAAAAGCTGTCAGGAGTAAAAGGTAAGGTTGAAAAAAGCAAGCTTATAGGAAAATTAACAGCAGAGAAAGCTGTATCAAACAGTATAAGTTCTGTTGTTTTTGACAGAAACGGATATTTGTACCACGGAAGAGTGAAAGCTCTTGCGGAAGGAGCACGAGAAGGTGGTTTAAAATTCTGATTAAAATTAGTATATTGCACGTTCCTTGCTTACTGATTTCAGTTAAATTTTACAACTCTCGGGTCGTCTAATGGCAGGACACCGGCTTTTGGAGCCGCTCGTGGAGGTTCGACTCCTCCCCTGAGAACAAAAAAATTACAAAGCGGATTTTAAAGAAATTTAAATTTAATGAAAAAAAAGAAAAATTATAAAGCCGGAGAGTTAGAACTTAAAGACAAGATGGTTCATATCGGCAGGGTAGCTAAAGTGGTAAAAGGCGGTAGAAGGTTTAGCTTTTCATCAGTGTCTGTGGTCGGAGACGGAAACGGACATGTAGGAATTGGATTAGGAAAAGCGAATGAGGTAACAGATTCTATCAGGAAAAGTGTTGAAGATGCCAAGAAGAATGTGATTGAAGTTCCGATCATAAAAGGAACAATCCCACATGAAATAATTGGAAAATACGGTGCAGCAAAAGTAATGCTGAAGCCGGCTTCACCCGGAACCGGAATAATTGCCGGCGGTGGAGTAAGAGCTGTACTTGAGTCCGCAGGAGTACAGGATGTACTGACAAAATTACAGGGTTCATCAAATCCGCATAACGTTGTGAAAGCAACAATTAGAGCTTTATTATTATTGAACGATGCAAAGAAAGTCGCTGACAGAAGAGGAATTACAGTACAGGAATTATTTGCAAACTAATTACAAATAAGTATAATGTTAAAGATAACACAAACAAAGAGTATAATAGGAAGGCTTAAAAAACAGAAGCTGACAATTGAAGCTTTAGGATTAGGCAGACCAAATTATTTTACCTTAAAAAAAGACACACCGCAGATCAGAGGAATGATCAACGTGGTCAAGCATCTGGTAAAAGTAGAAGAAAATTATAAACAGTAATTCTGTTTCAGAAAACAAAGTTCTTAATAGTCCTTTGTCCTGATGATTAGGTCAAAGGAATTTTAATTAAATTCGAAAGTAAAAGAAAATTTTCAATGGACATTTTAAGTAATTTAAAATACGCTGAAGGCTCAAGAAAGAAAAGAAAAAGAGTCGGAAGAGGTCAGGGATCAGGACATGGCGGCACATCAACAAGAGGTCACAAGGGTCAGCGTTCCAGATCCGGAGCAAAGTTCAGAGCCTGGTTTGAAGGTGGTCAAATGCCACTTCAGAGAAGAGTTCCAAAGTTTGGATTTAAAAATATCAACAGAGTTGAATATTCTGTGATGAATTTAGATGATATTCAGAAGCTTATTGACGATAAAAAAATTCTTGAGACAACTATAGATAAAGAATATTTATTGAAAAATAAATTTTTAAAAGGAAAGAATAAGCCTTTAAAGATATTGGGTAACGGTGAAATAACAACTAAATTAGATATTACTGCTGATGCTTTCAGTAAAACTGCGATCGAAAAGATAGAAAAAGCAGGAGGAAAAGCAGTTAAATTATGAGTGGATTTTTTGAAAGTTTCAGAAATATATTTAAAATTGAAGAGCTCAGAAACAGGTTATTATTTACGCTTGCAATCCTTGTAGTAGTAAGGATCGGAGCTCATATAACCCTTCCGGGAATAGACGCTTCATTACTGGCAGAAGCTTCAAAAAATCAGGATTCTAATACATTATTCGGATTATATGATATGTTTGTCGGTGGTGCTTTCCAGAATGCAGCAATTTTTGCACTGGGAATTATGCCGTATATCAGTGCATCTATTATTATTCAGCTTCTTGGAGCTGTATTTCCTTATTTTCAAAAACTTCAGAAAGAAGGAGAAGACGGAAGAAAGAAGATCAATCAGCTTACCAGATTTGGAACTATACCTGTAGCAGCATTACAGGCTTGGGGTGTAAGTGTACAGCTTGGATCAAGAACAGTTGGAGATCTCAGCGTTATCAGTCCGGAAATTTCAAGTGCGTTCTTTACTATATCAACAGTAATTTTATTAACAGGTGGTACGGTTTTTATGATGTGGCTTGGAGAGCAGATCACTGAACGCGGTATTGGAAACGGAATTTCGCTTATTATATTTATCGGAATTATTGATAAATTTCCGTACTCGGTATTTGATGAATATCAGATAGTTTCATCCGGTGCAAGAAATATTCTTGTTGAGATAATATTTATTATCGGATTCTTACTGATAATTGCCGGTGTAATTGCAGTTACAGTAGCTACAAGAAAAATTCCAGTACAGTATGCTAAAAGAGTAGTTGGAAGAAAAGTATTTGGTGGAGTCACACAGTATATTCCTATGAAAGTGAATTCTGCAGGTGTTATGCCGCTTATATTTGCTCAGTCTATAATGTTTGTTCCAAGTACAGTACTGTCATTTTTCCCGAACAGTGAATTTATGCAGGGAGTGGCAAAATATTTTGATTATACAAGTTGGTTCTATTCGTTAGTCTATGGGTTATTGATTGTCTTTTTTACATATTTTTATACAGCAATTGCATTTAATCCAAAAGATGTATCTGACAATATGAAAAAGCAAGGCGGATTTATACCGGGTGTCAGACCAGGTAAGCCTACTTCGGATTACATTGATAATATTCTTACAAAGATCACATTACCCGGTGCAATATTTTTAGCGATCATTGCTATCATTCCGACATTTTTGATGAAGCTTGGAGTCACAACAGGATTGTCACAGTTCTTCGGCGGTACAAGTTTGCTTATAATAGTTGGTGTTGCATTGGATACTTTACAACAGATTGAGTCACATTTATTGATGAGACATTATGACGGATTTATGAAATCAGGTAAGTTAAAATCAAGAAGGTAAGTTTCTTAAATGTCATTGATAAAGACTGAAAAGGAAATAGATCTGATAAGAGAAAGCAGTAAGATTGTAGCAGGTGTTTTTGAACATCTCAAAGATCATATAAAGGAAGGAATAACGACTGCGGAAATTGATAATTTAGTAGAAGATTTTATTTTATCAAAAGATGCTTTACCGGCATTCAAAGGATACAGAGTTGGTAAAAGAGTTTTTCCTGCAAGCAGTTGTATATCAGTAAACGATGAAGTAGTTCATGGAATACCCGGTAACAGAAAACTCGAATCAGGTGATGTTGTATCAGTAGATGTAGGAGTTAAGAAAAACGGATATTTTGGAGACAGTGCATATACATATAAAGTAGGTGAGACTTCAGCAAAGATAAACAAACTGTTGAAAATAACAGAAGAGTCATTATATAAAGGAATTGAGATGGCAATAGACGGAAATGAAGTAAATGATATTGCAGTAGCAATACAAAATTATGTGGAAGGTTCGGGATACGGAGTAGTAAGAGAGCTTGTAGGTCATGGGATCGGTAAAAATCTTCATGAAGAGCCATCAGTTCCGAATTTTTATTCACCAGGTTCAAAACAGAGATTATTTGAAGGTATGGTTTTGGCAATCGAGCCGATGGTAAATTATGGTACATATGGAGTAAAGCAGGACAAGGACGGCTGGACAATAAGAACACAGGACGGAGAACCGTCAGCTCATTTTGAGCATACAGTTCTTGTTAAAAAAGGAAAAGCAGAAATTTTAACAAAGTGTTAATAATTGAAATTATAAATGGCTAAGCAGGACGCAATAAAAGTGGACGGAATTATTTCAGAGATACTGCCAAACACCAATTTCAAAGTAAAATTGGAAAACGGCCACGAGATACTTGCGCATATTTCAGGAAAGATGAGAATGAATTATATAAGGATATTACAGGGTGATAAAGTAACAGTTGAATTGTCGCCATATGATCTTACCAAAGGCAGGATCACTTATAGATACAAATAGATACAAATAGATACAAATAGATACAAATAAAATAAAATTTAATTAACTACATTTTATAGTCATGAAAGTACGAAGTTCAGTAAAGAAAATGTGTTCAAAGTGCAAAGTCATACGCAGAAAAGGTGTAGTGAGAGTAATTTGCACTAACCCGAAACACAAACAAAGACAGGGATAATTTTTTTAATAATTATAATTTTTCAGGAGTAATAGTTTGGCAAGAATAGCAGGAGTAGATCTTCCAAAGAACAAGAGAGTGGTAATAGGATTAACGTCTATATTTGGAATAGGCAAAGCCACTGCTCAGAAAATTCTGGCAAAAACCGGAATTGATGAAGACAGAAAAGTATCAGCACTTTCTGATGATGAAGTAAATCAGATCAGAGCAGAGATTGGTACTGAGACGAAAGTCGAAGGTTCATTAAAGTCAGAGATCGCGATGAACATAAAGAGACTTACGGAGATCGGATCATACAGAGGCAGAAGGCACAGAAGAGGATTACCGGTCAGAGGCCAGAGGACGAAGACAAATGCCAGGACGAGAAAAGGAAAGAGAAAAACTGTTGCAGGTAAGAAAAAAGCAGCAGCTAAGAAGTAAGAATTAATCACTGCATTTAACTTTTAAAAAGATTTATAAAAGTAATACAAAATAAATAGACTAAATTGGCAAAGAATTTTAAAAAGACCAAGAAAAAAGCAAATGTAGAAGCAAACGGTGTAGCTCATATTAAAGCTACATTTAACAATGTAATTGTTACATTGACCGATCTTTATGGAAATACTGTATCGTGGGCTTCTTCAGGAAAAATGGGTTTCAAAGGCTCAAAGAAAAATACACCGTTTGCAGCACAGCTTACAGCAGAAAGTGCAGCTAAGGGTGCAATGGATCTTGGAATGAAAAAAGTAGAAGTACTTATAAAAGGAGTCGGATCCGGCAGAGATGCTGCGGTCAGGTCACTTAATACTGCAGGTCTGGAAGTTACATCTATAAAGGATATAACACCTTTGCCGCATAACGGATGCAGACCTCCTAAAAAGAGAAGAATGTAATAAATTTAGAAACAGAATTTAATATTTTAATAAAGAAAAATAATATAAATGGCAAGATATACAGGCGCTAATTGTAAACTGTGTCGCAGAGAAAAGCAAAAATTATTCCTAAAAGGAACAAAATGTTTTTCAGATAAATGTCCTATCGAGAGTAGAAATTATCCTCCCGGTCAGCATGGAAATTCAAGGCGAACAAGAATGACAGACTATGCAGTACAGCTGCGTGAAAAGCAAAAAGTCAGAAAGACTTACGGAGTACTTGAAAATCAATTCAGAAGATATTTTGAGGCTGCAAATAAGAAAACCGGTGTAACCGGTGATAATCTTGTTAAACTTCTTGAAAGAAGACTTGACAATACTGTTTACAGATTAGGACTTGCTCCTTCAAGAAAATCTGCCAGACAATTAATCCTGCACAGACATTTTACAATAAACGGAAAAGTTGTAAACATACCGTCGTTTCTTTTGAAATCAGGTGATTTGATACAGGTAAGAGAAAAAAGTAAAAAACTTGATATTATTCATGATTCAATGAAAAGAGTAAAAGATAATATGCTGCCTTCCTGGCTTAATCTTGACAAAGCAAATTTACAGGGAGTATTCATGAAAGAGCCTGAAAGATCAGACGTACAGTTTATTGGAAATGAGCAGCTAATTGTAGAGCTGTATTCAAAATAATTTTTTTAACAAAATAAATAAGAGTATATAATGAAAATTAATAATTTTCAAATGCCGGAATCAATTATCAAAGAAGAGTCAACTTATACTGATACTTTCGGAAGGTTTGTAATGCAGCCTCTTGAAAGAGGATACGGAGTTACATTGGGTAATTCACTGAGAAGAATATTGATCTCTTCTCTGCCCGGTTCAGCAATTATAGCAATAAGAGTAAACGATGCGCCGCATGAATTTACTACTTTAAAAGGAGTGGTAGAAGATCTTTCTGAAATAATTCTGAATCTAAAAGAAGTAAGATTTAAAGATATTACTAATAAATCTTCAAAAATCGAATTTAACTTAAAAGGTCAGCAGATATTTACAGCTCAGAATATTCAGGATAGTACTGCAGATTTTGAAGTGTTAAATCCTGAAAAGCATATTGCTACATTGAATAAAGATGCAAATCTGAACATAGAAATCAGAATGGGATCCGGATTCGGTTATGTACCTTCAGATGATAATAAGCAGGCAAATCTTCCACTGGAATTTATTTATGTGGATTCAATTTTTTCACCTGTTGTAAAGGCAAATTATGTAATGGAAAATACGAGAGTTGGAAAGAGAACAGATTATGAAAAACTTACACTTGAGATAACTACTGACGGTTCGATCAATCCTGAAGATGCATTGGTAAATTCTGCCAGATTAATGCAGGAGCATATTGACATGTTCCTGAATCTGAACCCAGAAAATGTGAAAAAAATGGAAGAGCCGGTCAGAACAGAAAAAGATGAAGAGCATGAAATGATCAAAAAAATACTTTTAATGCCTGTAGATGAGTTAGATCTTTCAGTCAGATCACAAAATTGTTTGAGATCTGCGAATATTAAAACGATTTCAGATCTTGTAAGTAAGAATGAAGGTGAAATGCTTCATTTCAGAAACTTTGGAAGAAAATCACTTGCAGAACTTGGAGAGCTGATCGAGAATTTCGGTTTGACATTTGGAATGGATGTTGATAAATACCTTAAAGAAGAAACACCTGTATAATAAATAATTTAAAATAAAGATAATTTAGATATATATGGTACACAGAAGAAAAGGCAGAAAGTTTAACAGGACAGCCAGTCACAGAAGAGCGCTTCTTGCAAATTTATCCATTGCTCTTATTTTAAATAAAAGGATAAAGACAACAGAAGCTAAAGCAAAAGAGCTCAGAAGATTTATAGAGCCTTTGGTCACAAAAGCAAAAAGAGCTCTATCATTTCAGGATACTGCTCCTGAAAAAGGTATCCATTTAAGAAGAGTCGCCAGAAAATTTCTCAATAATAAAGAAGCATTAATAATTCTTTTTGATGAGATTGGAGCAAAAGTAGGTGACAGACCAGGTGGATTTACAAGAGTATTAAAAACAGGCAACAGATACGGAGACGGAGCAAGAACTGCGATCATTGAGTTTGTTGATTATAACTATATAAAAGAGAGAGAAGCAAAAACTGAAACAACAGAAACCGCTGATACAAATAATGATAAAAAATCAAAATCAGATTCAAAGAAAAAAGATACGAAGACTGTAAAAGCAAAAGAAGTAAAGACTGAAACTCAAAGTAAAAAGAAAACTGTAACTAAGCAAGCAAAAGAATCTAAATCCGCAGATGTTAAGGCGAAAGATGAAAGTGATAAAGATACAGATGTGATCAATGAAGTAAAGTAAACTATTGAGGAAAAAGTTGAAAAAGTAAAAGATACCGATGAATCAGGAAACAAAGATAAAGATGTAAAATCTGAATCAAACAAAAACAAAGAAGATAACTGATAGATTTTATTTTTATCCTTAACTGATTCATAATTTATTTAAAACAAATTATCGGTTAAGGATTTTTTATTTGAATTTTAAGCAGAAGTCATGAAAATTTTATCAGCAGAATTTATAAAAAGCATTTTTGATCTGAGAGCATTACCAAACTCAGTATTGTCAGAGTTTGTATTTGTTGGAAGATCGAACGTTGGAAAGTCATCTTTAATAAATATAATTTGCAACAAGAAAAAGCTTGCTAAAATAGGTTCAGTACCGGGTAAAACCAGACAGTTAAATTATTTTTTGATAAATGAAAAATTTTATCTTGTAGATCTTCCCGGATATGGGTATGCAAAAGTACCTGAGCAGATCAGAGCCGGCTGGAGAAAATTGGTTGAAGATTATATAAGTGAAAGACAAAACGTAAGACTTGTATTTGTATTAATAGATTCCAGACATGAACCTACTTATCTTGATGAATTAATGGTGAGCTGGCTGGAATATTATGAAATTCCGTTTGCAGTAATTTTAACCAAATCTGACAAAATATCACCAAACAAAATGCAGAAGCAAATCTACAGATCTTCAAAGATCGTAAACAATGAAGATCTCTGCATTGATTATATCCCTTTCTCCACTATAACCGGTGAAGGAAAAAACGAAGTTATAAAACTTATAGAAGATTATCTTGACGCTTAAATTTATACAGTAAATATTCATGATAACATTGTGAATTAAAAATTATTTAAGATAAAAATTGTATAAAGTATTAATAGCAGATGATGTTGACCCTTCAGGAATAGAAAAGCTCTCCGGTAAAAAATTTAATATTGTATATAAACCTGGAATATCTGATAATGAAATATTTTCAGAGTATTCCGATTTTGATATTCTTGTTATAAGAAGTGTCAGAAATATTGACAAAGAATTCCTTAATAAGGTTAATTTTAAATTAATTGCAACCTGCTCCAAAGGCACAGATCATATTGATCTGAAATATGCTGCATTTAAAAAAGTTAAGGTTATCAATGCTGAAGAAGGAAATACTATATCGGCTGCTGAGCATACACTTGCACTTATTTTAAATATATATAAAGGAGTTTTAATTTCTGATAGTCTGGTCAGGAAAAACAAATTCACGGAAACCGGATACCGAAGAAATGAACTAATAGGTAAAACAATTGGAATAATCGGATTTGGAAAAGTAGGCAGTCATGTAGGAAAACTATGTAAAGCATTCGGAATGAAAGTCGTTGTAAATGATATTGACAATAAGTTAAAAATTAGATATAAGAATTTTAACTTCACAGATTTAAAAACAATATTAAAATACTCTGATATAGTTTCTGTTCACATTCCGATGAGTAAAAAAAATCATAATTTCATTTCTGAAAGTAAATTAAATTTATTAAAAAAAGATTGTGTGCTGATTAATACTTCAAGAGGTGGCGTAATAGATGAAGATCATTTGTTGGATATGCTGAGAAATAAAAAAATCAGATCTGCAGGATTAGATGTTTTCAGGAATGAACCCAATATTAATAAGGGTTTCGCAGGTCTTGACAATGTACTTTTAACAAATCATATTGCAGGTAAAACTGTCGAAAGCAAACAAAGAATATCGGAATTTATATTTAATAAGATCAATAAATATAAATTATAATATATGCTTGACTATTCACTTCATAAAATATATTTTTGTAAAAAAAAGATATCAAAGAAACTTTGTTACGAAAATCTATATTGACAAGTTACAACATTAGTAGTATATTTAATCTAAACTTAACACCAACCCTTAAATATTCAAAGACACAGATTTAATAAAAATTTTATAATTACTTAATATTAATTAAAACCAAAAGGAGAAAAACATGTTACAGAAATTACTTACTCTTTCAATCCTTGTTTTGTTCATTTCAGTTGGAATGGTACAATCAAGGGATGACAGAACCGAAAGGACTCATAAAGTTACGGACGGATCTGAAATTTATCAGAATGACGGCAGTTTCCAGCCGAATTTTGTTTCTACATATTATCCACCGGTTCACGGAGCATCATTAACATACACCTTTCAGCCGACTGGTGTTTTTACAGTTTATGATCTTCAGTCAAACGGAGTGCCAAATGAAATCTGGCAGGATCCATTAACACCTTTAAACGTTCATGCAACATTTATGTATTCAACAGTTCCAGGATTTGCTACAAGATCATGTGCTTACATGTTCAGTAATGACGGTGGTTCAACATGGACATTTTTAGGTGACGTTCCTTCTTCAGGAAGAAGCGGTTTCCCATCAATTTCAGGTTATACAAATGGTGCAGCAGTTATTGCCAATCACAATGATAATGGCGGAACAACAACCAGAACAAAGATCAATTATGATGCAGGTCCTGGTTTTGGTGTATTTACACAATTAGATCCGGGTGATTCTCCTGGTGGACAAGCAATTTGGCCAAGAGTGGTTGGTATCGAATCTGATAAAACTGCTTTCGCTTCAGCAATAAACGGTCAGATACTGTCTTATACAAATTCTTCTAATAACGGTACATTCAGCGGATGGGTTGAGTATAACGGTGATCAGGCAGAAACTTATTCATTATCAGTAGCTCCTAACGGAACTGTAGGACATGCATATATCGGAGCCGGTAACGGTACAGACGATAATGATGTATTCTACAGATTCTCAACTGATAACGGAGTTACTTGGAGTACTTCACAAAGAATTTGGGACTGGAATATTGCAACAGATTCATTAGGTTGCTTAAGAGGTGTGAGTATGTCATTCGGTACTAACAACGAACCATATGTAGCATTCAATATCTCTACCTTAACTGAAACAGGATTTTTCCCAGGGTTGCCATCTTCAATCAGACTTTGGTCACCTGCTGTAAACGGTGGAGTACCTGTAATAATGGCTGATCAGTCAACAGTTCCATTCTTCCCAAATCAGGGAGCAACTACAGATGCATTCTTACCACTTTGCAGACCTTCTATCGGAAGATCATCTGTTGGCGGAGGATTATTCTGCGCTTATAACGCAACCACCGGAGAATACGGAACAGATACCAGTGCATATTACGCTGTTTGGTTCTCATATTCCGGCGATTTCGGTAATACATGGTCAACGCCTGAAAGAGTAACACCTGCTACACCATTAAGAGACTGGAGATTTGTAAGTGTATCTCAGGTAAACAATACATCAGGTAACTCAACACTGGTGCAAATGCTTGTTCAAAGTGATTCGCTTGCAGGAACACACGTAAACGGTTCACCTATTGGTCAGGGAGAAGCAGTTGGAATTAAAACAGAGGTTATAGTTGGAATCAACAATATTTCCAGCACAGTACCGGGAGATTACAGTTTAGCACAAAACTTCCCAAATCCTTTCAATCCGACAACAAGCATCAGATTTGATATTAAGAATACATCTAATATCACTTTGAAAGTATATAATGCTAACGGACAGGAAGTTGCAACATTAGTGAATAACGAAGTTGTAACACCGGGAACTAAAGAAGTATCATTTAACGGAAATAATCTGAGCAGTGGTATTTACTTCTATACCTTATTTGCCGGAGACTTTAAAGAAACAAAGAAAATGATGTTGATTAAATAAGATTTTATTGTTTAATCATAAATAAATATTACAACCCTCTTAAAATACAAGCAATTGTATTTTTTGAGGGTTTTTTTAAAAATAAGATAAATGAACAAAACAATTATTAATTTAAATTTTTTCTAAAAGGGGGAAAAATGACTAACACATTTAAAATTACTCTTTCCCTCCTGTTTGTACTTTGTTTGACTTTCAGTAATAATTATGCTTTAGACAAGCAAGGAACAACCGGGAAAATCGCCGGTAAAGTTACAGACGCTAAAGATAAAAGCCCATTAATCGGAGCAACAATTAAGGTAGATGGTACTAATCTCGGAGCGATCACAGACGAAAGCGGTGAATTTACAATCCTCAATGTTGATGTCGGTGAATATTCAGTAACTGCATCATATATAGGGTACGATCCAGTTACAGTTCCCGGTGTTAGAATATCTGCAGACTTAACTTCAAGAGTGGATTTTTCATTAAATCTTCAGGGTGGAGCAATAGTCACAGATGAAATTGTAATAACAGGAAAAAGAAATGCAATTTCACCAGATCAAAGCGGTAAGATCATTGGTCAGGAATTTATTGACAACAGTGGTTTGAGAGGAATTGAAAATATTGCCTCTACAACAGCCGGTGTCGTTCAGGATGAAAGAGGAACAGCTATCAATATAAGAGGTGGTAGAAACAATGAAACTGCTGTTATTGTTGATGGTGTTCTTACAACAAACCCTCTGGACGGAACATCAAATTCTTATGTTTCCAATAACGTACTTGAAGAGATGTCTGTTTTAACAGGCGGATTCAGTGCGGAATATGGTAACGTATTATCTGGTGTTATCAACGTAACTACCAAAGGTGGAACTGACAAATTTTCAGGAACCATTGAAGGTATTACCGACCAGATATTATCAGGTGATGCTTCTCAGGGTTACAATGTATACAACGCAGCATTAGGCGGACCGTTAATTCCTACAAAAGAATTATCCAGAGCAATTAATTTCTTTGCAGGATATGAAAGTGATTTTTCGCTTGTTTATAATCCAAGTTGGGTAGCTGACCAGTTAAATTTTGGAAATAATGTAATTCCAGAATATACTTTAAACAGATGGTCTTTTAATGGTAAATTAAATGTCGATCTTCAGGAATTTGACAAAGATCTTCCAATCCAGTTAAAATTCGGAACCGGATTATCCAGTGTCGACAGAAGAGGGTTTATTCAGTCATATATGTTGTTTAATTCTGTAAGAAATCCACTTATCACAGAAGATAACAGTCAGTATTACGGTAAGATAAATCATCAGATTAATTCCAAATTATTTTATGAGCTTCAGTTTAACTATTTTGAGGCTGAAGGAACAGAAGGTGATCAGCAATTTGGAACAGAATGGTATAATTATGGTAATCCTTCAGCAGTTCCTGGCTTAACAACACCAGGCGGTTCGGTTGGATTTGATGAATATGGTATTTTTGCAAAATTTAACAGAGTAAGAAATTATTACGAAGCAAGTAAGATCTCTTACTGGGGATTAAATTTGAATCTAACCACACAGGTCAAAAACAATGAAATTAAATTTGGTGGTGATTACAAATACAATACTTTGAGATACATGGACGTTCGTCCAAATGGTTTATACAATTTCAGAAATTCCACAGAAGCTCAGCAGTTATCAGCTTTTTATGGAGGAACCGGACTTGCTAATACTTATGGATACGGCGGAGTATTTAATCCTGCCACCAACCAGTTAGAATTTGGTGAAATCAATGAAGGTTTTGATGATGCAAAACATCCTATCATTGCAGCTCTATATATTCAGGATAAAATAGAATTTAAGGATTTTACATTGAATGCAGGTATAAGATGGGATTATCTTGATGCAAATTCATGGAGAGTAAATGACCTGGCAAATATTGCAGGTGATAACGGTGCATTAGGACCTGAAGATTTCAACGAAGACAGTGATCCGGCATCTCAATTCAGTCCAAGACTGGGAATGTCATTTCCAGTTACAAATAATTCAGTATTTCATGCTCAATATGGTACATTTATTCAGCTTCCACAGTTAGAATATCTATATAATGGCAGAAGAAATTTGGAATACTGGGTAAACAGTGCAGGATTCTCCGGTTCTTTTGGAAATCCAAATCTTGGACCTGAAAAGACAACTTCTTATGAAATTGGTATAAAGCAACAAGTCGGTGATAGATTAGCTGTTGATATCACTGCTTATTATAAAGAAACTGAAGATCTTATCGGTATTAAAAAATTTCCTCAGCTTCCAAATCAGATCCAGGTTTATGCAAATCAGGATTATGGAACTTTGAGAGGTCTTGATTTTACTATTGATTTGAGAAGAACTGAAAGACTATCATTAAATATTGCATTAGGAATTTCTTATGCATCAGGTACAGGATCTGATCCTCTATCTGCTTCTACAGCTGCATGGTTAGGTGAAAGACAACCAAAACTTACATCTCCGCTTGATTATGATCAAAGATGGACAGGAGTATTTAATGCTGACTACAGATTCGGAAGAAATGATGTACCAAAGGGATTCTGGGGTGATGTATTATCACAATTTGGTTTAAACATGTTATATTCATTTAACAGCGGAAGACCTTATTCTGCAAAATCAAATGATCAAGATCCGTTTGCTGCAACCGGAGCCGGAGCATCACTTATTTCACCAATCAATGGCGTATATGGTCCATGGAATAATAGTTTAGACATGAAGATAGATAAAACATTTTCATTCCTGAATAATTCACTGGATTTAAATGCATATGTTTACATAATCAATGTATTTGATTCTGAATTAGTAAACGATGTATGGGACAGCAGTGGTCAGCCTGGATCTACAGGATATTTGAATTCAGAAGCAGGTAAAAATACAATTCTTTCGTTCAATAATCCAAACGGAGCTGTACCAACAACTTCTGAAGAATATGTTAACAGATATACTCTAAGATCAAAGGATGTTGCAAATTACGGACCTCCAAGACAATACAGATTTGGACTAAAATTAATTTTCTAAACAAAAATTTTATCGGGTATCAGGTTATCCTGATACCCTTTATTAAATGCTTTTTTATTGTTTTTGTTTAATAAAATTTTTAAAAATATAAATAGAAACTACAATGATTAAAAAAATATTAATTTTCCTAATACCGATCGTCCTTGTGTTTGCCTACGGTTTTAAACCTAAGGATAAACCGACCAGGA
>DAORRV010000037.1:0-31410 GCA_035443185.1 Ignavibacteria bacterium
AAAAATAAAATATCCTTGTCTGAGAAATTTGCGAAGCAAGTTTTGAGTTGGATATTTTATTTCAGTTTAGAAAAGAATTTAGGCAATTTATTACCAGCCGGCGACTTTTTTTGTTACTTTCGAGCCTGTCCTCGAGTGCTCTTATCGGGGAGTCGTTCAAAAAAAGTAAGCAGAAAATAATGAATCTTGAATATTGTAATAAAACGTTTCGAACAGGACGGATATGAATTTATTTAAACCCCTTTAACTTATCTCCATTACATTTTCCTCAGTCTCTATTTTTAACGAGACATACATAATGATCTCATCAGCATTACAGATCTTCTCAACACTCATAACTTTCAAAAGATCATCAGTATATTCAGGTTTTGTCATACCGGCAAGTACACAGTCAACACCTTTTACTGAAATCAGAATCAACGCAGCTTTTTGAGAAAGAGTAAGTGAATGATATTCGGGTGAGAGTTTTTCATTAATGAGTTTATTTATAAAACGACTACGCTTATCTGCACGCAGCTTATAATAATTCCCTGTAAACTTCAAAAGCAGGTAAACATTCTGAATGTAATGATTAGAAAATTCCTTTACTCCCTCATCACTGATATTTTTTTCAAAAAAGTCGAGAAGTATATTAATCCTTGGCGCAAACAGTTGTCTTATCAGGTCATTAAAATGTTCTATGCTCCCGAAAAATTTCCAGTTCTCTTCTATCTGATTTCCTGTAATAAGATTGTTCTTTAATTTTTTATACTCTTCCTCTCCAAATTCATCTTCCGAAAGTTTTTCGCTAAGCATATCCTCTTCTAATAGCTTTACAAGCTTGATCTGTTTTATAAAATCTTTTTCTTCAAATGCATCTGCTTTAAATTCAGCAAGTCTGACAAGACCTTTGGAAGTAATTGCATTCAGAGGTCTGTTGATGAGAACTTTTAATTCTTTTTCCGCTGCAAATTCCAGAACTGTCTTTGTTTTATTTTCCTGATTCTTATTTCTTACTGCACCTGCTTCAAATAAATTAAGAGGAAGCTGTATCATTTTAAATCTGTTATTCTCTGAAATTGAATTTGCAATTTCATAAACCTTTTCTAATGAAGTAAATGATCTTTCATCTGAATAAGAAGGAAAAGTATTTGAAGAGATCCCATAAAATTTTATTTCTCCCGAATCACATTTTTCCTCAAGAAAACGAAATGCTCTTTCAATTCTTTTATAATATTCTTCACGCGAACTTTCCAGGTCAAGATTATTTGATGCAGCGTGATCAAGATAATATTCAGGATTATGCAGAAGATAATAATCTATATAAGGAGTATTGAGTCTTTCAAACTGTCTCTTCAGCTGATCTTCAATAAAGTCAGGAGAAATGCAGTGCCAGAGCCGGTCTGACTCTTCGACTACTTCTTCGAAATAAATACCATTCTCTTTTTTCTGTTTTAGTTCGGCAAGAAGTTTCCCCTGAATGTATCCGCCTTTAGTAACTATGCAAAGGTCTTCTCTTTTCAGCTTACCTTCATTGATCAAATCATTAACTACCTTCCCGACGAGAACTTCACTTCCTCCCACCGAATAATTAGAAGATGTATCGATCAGATTAACGCCTGAGGTGAGAGCTTTATAAAGAGAATCGTAATGCTCCCGGATTTTGTCACTGATACGGTAGCATCCGAAACCGATCTTTGAAAACTTTTCCGTCATAAAAAATTTTTAGCTTCAAATTACTTATATTATTTTGTGAGTAAAAGTCTAATTCATACTCACTTTGTGAAATCGAACCGTTTCAGTGGCTTTTCAAAGAACAAATTTTGTCATTCGTGATCTTGCAGGAATCCATTACTTGATAGCACTTCATCAGCTTAATAAATTTTCCAAAATGAGTAATTGCTGTAAGCAAACTTTTCTTTTATTCGATAAAATTTTTTAGATCGCTGTAAGTTAATGTACTGCAAAATTAAAATGAATATTTCTTCGACATGGATTCCCGCTTGCGCGGGAATGACAAGTATGGGAGAATTGAATCTTATGCAGCAGATAATTTTATGATGCAGATCGACAACATTTTTGTATAACAAAACTATTTCACAAACTCTATCATTAGATTGGTTGAATTTTTAAAATAGTTAATTTATTTTACAGACATACCTTTTAAAACTAATTAACAACCGGTGAAAGATTTTGACAAATTATGGGATTATAGTGATCCTGCAGGTACGGAAATTAAATTCCGTGAGATACTTGATGAAGTAAAAAATTCTAACGACAATTCAGCTTACCTTCAGCTGCAGACTCAGATCGCCAGGACGCTCGGACTTCAGATGAAATTTGATGATGCTCATAAGCTTCTTGATGAAGTCGAAAAAGAACTTTCTGACAAAGAAGATCCTGTCGCGCGAGTCCGTTATCTGCTTGAAAGAGGAAGAGCTTTTAATTCCTCTAAACAAAAAGATAAAGCCCGTGAACTTTTCCTGAAAGCATATGAACTTGCAAAAAAAGAAGGCGAAGATAACTTTGCAGTGGATGCTGCACACATGATGGGAATAGTCGAACCCGGTGACGAATCTTTGCGATGGAATGAAATTGCAATGAAAGATGCCGAAGCTTCCGATGTACCTAAAGCAAGGAGCTGGCTCGGTTCTCTCTATAATAATACCGGCTGGACATACTTTGACATGAAGGATTATGATAAAGCGCTTGCTGTATTTACAAAATGCAAAAACTGGTATGAGGAAAAAGAAAGACCTTTAGAAATTGCAATAGCAAAATGGAGCATTGCAAAAACTTTGAGGATGATGGGAAAAACTGATGAAGCTTTGGAAATTCAGCTCGCGCTTCTTAAAGATATTGAAGACGGAAAAGCCGGAAGCGACGGATATATTTATGAAGAATTAACGGAATGTTATCTTTTGAAAAATGAAAAAACTAAAGCGTCAGATTTTGCAGGTAAAGCTTACGAACTTTTATCAAAAGATATTTGGGTAGCAGAAAATGAAAAGGAAAAACTTGAACGTTTAAAAAATATAAGTATAGGTTAATTTTATGAAGATTGGTCATATTGAAATTTTTGTAAAAGATCCGATGGTATCAAAAGATTTTTATGAAAAAATCCTGGGCTTTACAGTCACTGAAGTACAGCATGAAAAATATGTATGGCTGAAACTCGGAAAGACTCAAATACTTTTGCGTCCGGGAAAAAATGATCTGAAGACAAATGAATATAAAGACAGCAAAGTAGGAATTGTAATTTATACTGATGACCATTCAAAAACTAGATCTGAGCTTGAAGGCAAAGGACTTGTCTTCTGCGGTACTGACGGTTCTGATTCCTGTCTCACTTTTAAAGATCCTGACGGAAACTGGTTTCAGCTGGTAAATCCCAGTCACGCTTAAAAATTTTTTATTAATTTAAATAAAATAAAATGAGCAGTAAATTATCACCGGAAGAAATTAAAAAAACCGAAGAGCAACTTGGTGAACTCGATAAAGAGTTAGAGTTACTAAGAAAAAAACGTATTGAACTGAATTCTAAACTGGCACAGATGGAAGTTTCAGATTATACTATGAAGGACAGAAACGGAAACGAAAAAAAACTTTCGGAAATGTTTGGCGATAAATCTGAACTGATACTGATTCACAACATGGGAAAGTCATGTTCTTACTGCACAATGTGGGCTGACGGATTTAAAGACACATATAAGGAGATCGAAAAGAAAGCAGCCTTTGTACTAGTCTGCCCGGATAAACCTGAAGTGCATAAAGAATTTGCAGAAGCTCATGGCTGGAATTATCCAACCTACTCAGCAAACGGAACGGAATTCATTTACGATATGGGATACGAAATCAGAAAAGATGATAAGACATATTACTGGCCCGGCGTTTCCGTCTTTGAGAAAAAAGATGACGGCAGCATTTTAAGAGTGTCAAAAGATTATTTCGGACCGGGAGATTTTTATTGCAATATCTGGCATTTCCTTGACCTGCTTCCATCAGAAGATATTACTACGGATTCATAGTTCAGTTATAAATTGAATCTGAATCAAAACTGAATCTCTATTAAAAAATATTTGATGTATTTTATATCAAAATTTTAGTAATCATATAAAATATAAAACTATGTCACGAACAGTTACAGATGTTTTTGCAAAGCAATATGATGTAATGGTGGAATGGGTTAACGGTGTTATCAGCGGACTTGCCGATGAAGACTTTAATCTTGAACTTGCCCCCGGGAAAAATAACGGCGTCTGGTTACTCGGACATTTAATAGTCTGTGATGATGATTTTTCGGAATATATGGGTAAAGGTGATATTCTTTATCCGCAGTATATAGAACTATTTGGTCAGCATACGAAAGTACAAACACCTGATAAATATCCTTCTGTAAAAGAACTGAGAGAAAGCTGGGAAAAGGTTTGTGAAAAAAATGTAAATGTATATAAGCAAATAACTGATGAAGAACTTAAAGAAGATCATGCACTTGTTAAAAATGCAGAAGATGATTATTTCAAAACAAAAGAAAATGTAATAATGCACTGGCAGCTTCATGAAATGTATCATGCAGGTCAGCTTGCAGTGATTTTATCGATCTGCGGAAAAAGTAAATATTAAACTGTATATAGAATCTTGACAAAATTCATCTCAGCCTGGAAGCAGTATTTATCTTATCCTCACCGTAAAGCTGAATTTTTAATTACAATTTTACTGCTGATAATTACTCTAACTACATTCAGCAGGTTTTTATTATTTAACGAAGCAAGACAGGGTGCGATACTGGACGATCCGATTCTTAGCCTGTTCAATGCAATTGATCTGAATGCTCTTTTATTTTTTGCAATCTATTCATCTTTGCTGATAGCTTTATTTTTTTTCAGTTTTGATCCCGAAGTTTTATTAACTGGTATTCAGACTTACATACTTCTTGTAATGTTCAGAATGTCTGCAATGTATCTGATCCCGCTCGATCCCCCGGTCGGATGTATTGACCTTCAGGATCCTGTGGTTTTTGTAATGGGAACAGGGAAAAAGATTGTAAAGGATCTGTTCTTTTCAGGACATACATCAACAGCTTTTTTACTTTTTCAGACTGCAAAGAATAAATATCTGAAGACATATTTTCTGCTGGCGACTTTAACAGTCGGGATTGCTGTCATTCTTCAGAAGGCACATTATACAATTGATGTTTACGCAGGACTTATATTTTCATTTGCATCTTATCAGATAGTAAAAAAGATCAGAGCTAAATTTCCGCTTGTAAAAAATAAATCAGCATAATGAAAGAAAGAAAGAAATTTTCATCCGGTGTGATCTGGGAAGACATAGTCGGATACAGCCGGGCAGTAAAGATAGATGACAGAATTTTAGTTTCGGGAACTACAGCCATAGTAGATGGAAAGATCGTTGGTAAAGATGATATGTATTTACAGACCAGAACAATTATTGAAAAAATAGAATCTGTTTTGATACAGGCCGGAAGCAGTCTGGAAGATATTATCAGACTAAGAATTTTTGTAACTGACATCAGCAAATGGGAAGAAGCAGGCAAAGCTCTCGGGGAAAAATTCAGAACCATCAAGCCTGCTCAGACACTTGTAGGCATAAGTGCGCTGGTGGATCCGGATATGCTGGTAGAAATTGAAGCTGAAGCTATTACCTCTTCCTGAAATGAAATAATATTTTCCCTGAATATATATTTAATTAATTTTTTACTATGCGAATTATAAATTATATTTCAATCAAAATTGGATAATCCTCAGACTGATAGTAAAACAAATTTATTATCAATATTTAAAGGTTATCTCCTGGCATTATGGGGAATTTTATTTTTGATGATCGTCTTTTTTTTCTTCGGGGATAAAATATTATCTGAATCATATTACTTAAATACTTCCGTTTTTTTAACTAATACATTTGATACTAATTTTTTTGTTTACTGCTTGGTAGGATTTTTTGCTCAGGTAATAGACGGTTCGCTTGGTATGGCATATGGAGTGAGCTCCACTTCATTTCTTTTAAGTACAGGAGTATCGCCTGCTGTTGCAAGCGCAAGTGTTCATGTTGCAGAAGTTTTTACAACCGGTGCCTCAGGATTTTCTCATTGGAAATTCGGTAACATAGACAAAAAATTATTTCTGAAATTATTATTACCCGGATCCATTGGAGCTGCAATCGGAGCGTTCTTACTCACTTCAATAGACGGCAATGATATAAAACCCTTTGTTTCAATTTATCTTGGTGTAATGGGCATAATAATTATAATCAAAGCATTTAAAAAAGTAATCTTGTTTAAAGACCACGGCAGAGTTTCATTACTTGCACTCATAGGGGGATTTGTTGATAATATTGGCGGCGGAGGCTGGGGACCTGTTGTAACCACGACTCTGATCAGTTCAGGTGGTATACCCAGATATACAGTTGGTTCAGTAAATGCAGCAGAGTTCTTTGTTTCTCTGACAGGTGCTACAGTGTTTACTATTACAATTGGTATTGATCACTGGAATATTATAGCCGGATTAATTGCAGGAGGATTGATAGCAGCTCCTGTTGGTGCTTTTTTGTGCTCGAGGATTAATCCCAAAATACTGATGATCATAGTGGGAGTACTGATTGTGTTCTTAAGTATCAGAACTGTTTTTTTGTCTGTGATTTAAATATCAACCTGAATTTGTTCAGTTGAAATTATCAGGATTTTATTTCACATTAGTAAATGAATATGCAGTGGATATAAAATTTAAATGGATCATTTTGTAAAAACATATTTTATTTTCGATATTATTTTAAAGTAAGTTTATTTTTAATATTTCAATTATTACAATAATTTAATCAAAAGCAGGAGGATTTAAAAATGTTACCACCAATAAATTTTAAGAAATGGATAGAAGACAACCGGCATCTCATGAAGCCACCGGTCGGAAATAAATGTATTTACGACGGAGATTTTATTGTGATGGTTGTAGGCGGTCCGAATTCAAGAAAGGATTATCACTTTCAGGACGGACCTGAATTTTTTTATCAGATGGAAGGCGATATACAGGTAGGGATTGTAGAAGACGGAAAAGAAACTATCTATGACATTAAAGAAGGAGAAATATTTTATGTGCCGCCGAAGACGCCGCACTCTCCGAGAAGACCTGCTGATACAGTCGGACTTGTAGTAGAAAGAAAAAGAACAGAAGAAGAGCTCGACGGATTTCAGTGGTATTGCGAGAACTGTCATCAGAAGCTCCACGAAAAATTTTTTAAGCTGACTGACATTGTCTCGCAACTACCGCCGTTACTCAAAGAATTTTATGATTCTGAAGAATTAAGGACCTGTAAGCACTGCGGATCAGTAATGCAGCCACCAGTTAAGAGCAATTAAAAATTGCGAATTTCAAATTTCAAATAAAGTGCTGTATTTTTATTAGAATTTAGTTTGATGTTTTTTTCTTTGTTGAAAATTTCTAATTTCTTTTGTCATAATTTATTTTTATGATAATAATAAAATAAGGGAGGATTATATGATTAGAGAGAGCGTCATACATAAAAAAAGTTATAGCTTTTCAATTAGAATTATACGGCTATATCAATTCTTAATAAAAGAACATAAAGAATATTCGTTAGCAAAACAAATTCTTAGATGTGGAACATCAATCGGCGCAAATATAGAAGAAGCAACAGGTGGGTATAGTAGGAAAGAATTTTTATCCAAGCTCTCAATTTCTTATCGTGAAGCTCGTGAAACATTATATTGGTTAAGGCTCTTATTTGATACTGACTATTTAAATAAAGAAATGTTCGATTCACTATTCAAAGACTGTGAAGAAATTTTAAGAATATTATCAAAAATTCAATTAACAACAAAAGCATCTCTAAATATAAAATGAAAATATTTGTAATTAGTAATTTGAAATTTGAAATTGTATGAAGATCGATCTGCACACGCATATTCTACCGGAAACCTGGCCTGACCTGAAAGAAAAGTACGGCTACGGCGGATTCATTAATCTCGAACATCATAAGCCATGTTGTGCTAAGATGATGAAGGACGGAAAATTTTTCCGGGAGATACAAAATAATTGCTGGGATGCAAAGGTCCGCATAAAAGATTGTGATGAAACTGAAGTCAGCATGCAGGTTCTTTCTACTGTGCCGATAATGTTCAGCTACTGGGCGAAACCGCTTGATACACTTGACCTTTCAAAATATCTAAATGATCACATTGCGGGAGTTGTCAATGATTTTCCTGACAGATTTATCGGATTGGGTACTCTGCCGATGCAGGCAACGGATCTTGCTGTGAAAGAACTTGAAAGATGCATTAAAGATCTTGGACTTGCAGGAGTTGAGATCGGCTCACATATCAACGACTGGAATCTCGATGATGAAAAACTTTTTCCGGTTTATGAAGCAGCAGAAGATCTCGGCGCGGCTATCTTCGTTCATCCGTGGGATATGATGGGAAAAGACCGTATGCCGAAATACTGGCTGCCGTGGCTTGTCGGCATGCCGGCTGAAACTTCACTTGCGATCTGTTCAATGATCTTTGGTGGTGTCTTCGAAAAATTTAAAAAGCTAAAAGTCTGTTTTGCGCACGGTGGCGGCTCGTTCCCTATGACGATAGGCAGGATCGAACATGGCTTTAACGTCAGACCTGATCTTGTTGCAATTGACAACAAAATAAATCCGCGTGAATATCTTGGAAAATTTTATCTCGACTCTCTTGTACATGATAAAGCCGCACTTAAATTTTTAATTGATCTAGTCGGTGATGAGAAAATTGTTCTCGGTTCGGATTATCCATTTCCGCTGGGAGAGCATCATCCGGGGAAAATGATAGAGTCATTGAATGAACTTGATCAGGCTACAAAAGATAAGTTGCTATGGAAGAATGCTGTTGAGTTTTTGGGGTTAAAGTTTAAAACTGATAATTAAAAATTTTCGAATTAAAACCATTATAAATTCAGCAGGCTATTGATCTATTTTAATCTTTACATTCCTTCCAAACTATAGTCTGAATAATTTAAAAGTACTAACTCAAAACGCATTCAAAAAAAACGGGTTATTGATCCTCTCTTCCATATCCTTTTTATAAAACTCTTTCTTATCCGGTACATTTTCCATCAGAAATTCATAATATGTTTTATAATATTCCTTCATCGCATTCTTGTCTGACTTTGCATTTTGTTTAAATGGATACGCCTGTTCTTCGGCGAGATGATTCAGCACATAATATTCAAGTGCGCGTATTCTGTCATCCGGCTGGTAAGTGTTCACAGATCCGCAGCTGTCGCATTTTAGATTGACTGCCATAAATGAGTATATCTTTATCGGTAGCTCTGCTGCGCATTGAGTGCAGCGGTGAAGTTTTTTTTCGTCTATATGTCTTTTCACATTTTCAAGAATTTTCCTTGCAGCTTTTCCGTAAGTTGTGACTTCGAAAATTCCAAACTCCCATTCCATCCACTGACGCAGATCATCTGATTTTCTGTGCTGTTCATTTATCTGATCCCAGGACACTCCGATCTTCTGCATTTCACTTTCCATTTTAGGCCAGGTTTCTTCGGCTTTTTTTGAAAGCTGATCTACAGTCTGATTATGCAATCCTGTTTTTATATTGTGAATCACAACTGTGTCATATTGAAGATTGTCGATCACGTTTTGAAGAGGAGCATCGGACTGCTGCAGAATTTCATAGTAACGGTCTTTCAGCTTTGAAAGAAAATTATCCCATCTCTCAATCAGTTTCTGAAACTCGGGAGAATTATTGTCACTGTTAAAAATTGAAGAAATTATATTTTTCATTATGCTTTTTCAAAAAGTTTACTTCCGCAAAAAAGACAACTGTCATACTGCATTTCTTCAAGTCTTGGCGAAGCGCAGTTTTTACATCTCATTGTATGATGCTTTGCATTTTGCATTCCCTCAGAATATTTATTTAGTGTAGCCGAAGCATTTGAGAAAATATCAGACATTCCAGAAAAAGGTTTTATCTTTTGAAAATATTCATTCACCTTTTGATCAATATTGAATGCAATTAGTTCAGATTGATCTTTAGTATCCGAAGAGCCTGAATACTTCTCAATGATCTTTTCATAAACTTTACGCAGTTCTATCGGGAATGCACCTCTGGTAATTTTGATTTCCGAATTCAAAAGTACCTGTTTATCAGAATCCGGTAAAGGAGATACTTCATACGTCTGCATGAAATCATTCCATTCAATACCACCGCCTTTTTCTGAATGCCATGCTTTTTGAAATGCCTGATCAGTTTCAGATTTGAAACCCTCTGAAGAATTTAATTCACTCATAAATAAGTTCAGTTAAAATTCAATATCGTCATTTGCACCGGTACCGGAGCCCTGCATACTTTCATATTTCTTTTTATACTCTTCCATGAGCTGTGACATTTTAGCCGCAAGTGAAAAATCCGACATCATTTTTCCGCTCCAGTATGAACTCACATTGGAATAATCTGCAACTGTCATTCCGAAATCCTTCAATACATCCTGCGCATCCCTTCCCTGTTTTCCGAGGACATCCTGCGCAACCATTGATTCTACATATTTTTCAAAAGGGATGGAAGATGCATCAGTCTGTGATCCGCTGCCAAGGTTGCCTGCAGCATTTGTATTAAATGCTGCGGAATATTTTGTGGCAATAGTAAATGAAGTATCATTCTTCATTCTTGAAAGCCATTCGTTATTTACTCTGTCCCATTTCGGCATATCAGCACCGATGGATTTTATTACTTCTTCTATTACACCACCCGAAGCAAGTGATGCATTTACGCCTGCCCATTGCTCAAGAGAGATTCCTTCTACAGGTTCAAGATTTGCACTCATTTTTTTTTATTTAAATTTATAATAGGGTAAATATAAGAATTTTAATTTTTTGTTTCTAAGAATTTTTTTATTTCATTTGCATATTCTGTCCAATGCAGTCCAAATTATTTTTTCAAACAGTTTCCTGCAATTGTTGGTGTTCCAAAAAATTTGCATGAATAATAAAAACCGAAGAATCAATGTTATCGCAAATTTTTAGGTCACCAACAATGAGATCTTGTTGTGGGTGATCAAAAAGTTTACATAAGATTTGTAGTAATGTTCTACTGTAATTCAGGTAAACTTTTTGAAAACACAAACAACGGCGGAAATCCAGAGCAATGTAGTGTTTATAAATATCATTTTTTGTATTTTGCATTTACGGATCCTTCCTTTTTAAGAAGTTCATTTTTCCACGAAAATAATTCGTGCTAACTCTAAAATAAAGTTAGCCTTTATGTTAATTTATCGACGGCGAAAATTATCTTTTATCCGGTAAATTTTTTTTACTTCAAAGACTCAAAGATTCAAAAATTAACAAACTATTAAAAACATTAATACTAAATTAAATGACTTTAGAGAATTTTTTAAAAGAATATGATAAAGAGGGTGTTGTTGTTCTTCTAGAAGGCAAACGTCAGGTAAAAAAAGGTGATGAAAGAAAACTGCAGCGACTTGGACAACTTTTGAAAGAAAGATCTAACTATATGATATTCAGAAGCGGAAATGCTGAAGGTTCGGACAGATATTTTTTTGCAGGAGCTTCATCAGTTGATAATAAACGGCTGCAGGCAATTACGCCTTATGACGGACATTTTAAAAACAGTAATTCAGCCTATGAAACTTTTTCGCTGGATTCTATTGATCTTGTTAAAGAGCCTGAGATCACATATTTATCAAAGCGGAATAAGAAAACAAAGGGATTGATTGATAAATATGTTGATGGAAACAGAGATAAATATTCAATCAAGGCAGCATACATAATCAGAGACACTGTAAAAGTTACAGGATACGAAAATATGAAACCGGCTTCCTTTGGAATTTTTTATGATGATCTTGATAATCCAAAAAGCGGAGGGACAGGGCATACGATGGATGTATGTGAAGAAAAAAACATTCCGGTAATTGATCAGAGAGTATGGTTCAAATGGCTTGAGTAGATTCCGGTTTATTATTTATATATTTTGATAAACTTAAAACCATATAAATAATCAAATTTATGAGTGCATCACGTTTCTTTCTTTTTTCAAAAGTTATTTTGATCTTAGTGATATTTATTTCTTTACAGAGCTGCAGCAGCGAAGACAATACAGTAAATCAGCCGACAACCGGTGAGAGTAATCGAACTGATTCCTACGTCAGTTTTTAAACCATTTAAATCTTTACTGCGACGCGACGGAAGACTTCAGTATGAGCCTGGAACGGTTTCAGAATATTTCAGTCTGTTGACTTTTAAAATTCCTATTCCTATTTTTGTTCAATTAAATTAATCACCTCAGAATACATTTCTACATTTTCAAAATCATAATCTCTGTATAAAAAAATATACCTTTGTTTAAGTTGTTGAAATAATTTATTAAACAAATTTTCCGATCGATATTTATTGTTGATTGGAGAAAAACTTTTTTATTAAATTAAAACCTCAGGAGGTTAAAATGATTTACGGAAAGTTTTATGCAGGGGCATTTCTTTTTTTTGTTTCATTAATTATTTTTCAAAGCTGTTCTGATGATGGTGTTGTTGCTCCCTTAAACGATGATGTTTGGGGAATAGTCGTCAATGGCAATGGTAACCCAATCCCGGACCTCGTTGTCAGAATCGGAGATCAATCCACTGTTACCGACATGAACGGAAGATATAACTTATATGATATTCAAACACCTTATGATGTGTTGATAAAAGATGAAAGTTCGAGAAGTCAGATGCTTGTCAAATCTGTCACCTCCCGTGAAATTCTGATACCGGATTTTATCACAAGCTACAATCCGGACTTCAAAGCTTATGTAAATGTAAAAATTCCGTCTTCCATTATTCAGTCCGGTAAGAAGGGCAAAATAATTTTCACTGACGGCAGCGGTCTCAACTCAACAACTGATATTACAAGCGACAGCACAACTCTTGAAGTGAATTTAAAATACAATTCCCAAACCAAAGGTAAATTAATTGTATTAATTTATTCTGTTGACGCTGCCGGCAGGGTATTCACTTATAATAATTATGCAAGTAAAACAGGTATTGATCTAACTAATGGCTCTACTTATTCATTTTCTTTTGACACGAACGATCTGAGTTTTAATCCGCCTGAAAGAATTATTAATGGAAGTATAAATATTCCTGCAGGATATAACTCTTCATCACAGTATTATTATTTGAGTTTTGCTGACAGAAATATTTCATTCAATGATCCTTCGTGCAAATTCGCTGATATTACCGGTGATAATTTTAACATTGTTGCTCCTTATGATCTTCCTGATGTATTTACTGTCATGGTCAATAATTATTCAAATAATTCCGATAAATATTCTCTGGAAACATTTGTAATTCATGACTATGAAACCTCTGTAAATCTCTCGTCGCATATTCCCGTAGATCTGATTTCACCGGCAAATAATATATCCGGAATTACCTCTGATTCCGAAATCTCATTTTCTCAGGGAGATGGTACAGGAGTTTATGCGGTCAGATTTATAAAAGACGGATATATATATTCTATTATTACTTCCGCGACGTCTTTCCCATTTTCTGAACTTGAAAAATTTGATATTGGAAATATTAAAAATGAACATTTCATATGGACTGTACAAAAATATGGCCACACCTCAGGATTGCGTGAGTATCTGAATGTAATTCCCATAATTGAAGTTAAGTTTCTGACAAAATCCGAACAGTGGATGTTTCAGGCTGCACCATAAAATAACAATAATTAATCGCGGCGGACAACCCTCTCCTCCGTGATTTATAAATCATAAGAAACTTTTAAAACATTTAAAAATTCAAGTTTCAAACAGATAAATAATCTTGAATATCTTATGATGTTTTTGTAAGTTCATTTCGTTTCAGGATTTTACATGGATTGAAAAAATAAAATACTTTATAAATTCAATATGCATTCAGCATATCTAATTACTCAGCTGGAAAATAATGCAGACGTATTCAAATCACTTCTTTCTGGAATTTCTGTAGAAATGATAAAATGGAAAACATCTGAAATGAACTGGTCTCTGCTCGAAATCATCTGCCATCTTTATGATGAAGAGCGTGAAGACTTCCGTGCAAGGCTTGCAAAAATATTACTTGAAGATCATGAGTGGGATCCGATCGATATACAGACAAGGGTGGTTTCAGGAAAGTATTCTGAAAAAGATTTTACTACTGTGTTAAATGA
Organism: Ignavibacteria bacterium; assembly: GCA_035443185.1. Classification (GTDB taxonomy): domain Bacteria; phylum Bacteroidota; class Ignavibacteria; order Tepidaquicellales; family Tepidaquicellaceae; genus UBA2330. The sequence goes on from DAORRV010000037.1 coordinate 14,179, forward strand.
TTTTTTAAAAGAAAGAAAATTATCTATAGAGTGGCTGAAAAATCTGGAAGTGCATGACTGGAATATCAAAGCTGTTCATCCAAAAATGGGAGAGTTTTCTGCTGTACAGATGTTAGCCAACTGGTTAGCACATGATTATCTTCATTTCAGACAAATCGTCAAGACAAAATATCTATATCTTCAAAATTCGATTTCACCTGCAGATCTTGGATATGCAGGTGAATTGTGATTTTTAAAAATTACTTCTTATCCCACGGATTTGTAGCCCAGACAGTCACTTCAGGTATCATTCCTCTGTCGTCCATTTCCAAAAGAGATTTTATTGTATGAGCAATCTCGACGCTTGTTAGTTTATTGGCAACTTCATCCCTTTCTTTTCTTTCCTTATTTGCAAATGCAGTCGTGACTTCACTCGGATTTACGAGCATTACTCTGATATTGTGAGGGCGGAGCTCAGCCTGCCAGCATTCGTTCATTCCTCTTAATGCAAATTTTGATGAACTGTAAATAGTGCCTCTTGCAAATCCTTTGAGTGCTGCAGTCGAGGCGATGTTGATGATATTTCCGTAATTCTGTTTTTTAAAAATGTCAGCAGCGTGTTTTGTCATCAGTGCTGCACCGAATACATTCACTGAATAAACATTCTGAAAAGCTTCCATCGTAAGATCTTCTACTTCAGGAAATTCACCTATGCCTGCATTATTTACAAGACAGTCAAGTCCACCGAATTCCTTCATCATAATTTCATAAGTCTTTTTTATATCATCTTCATTTGAAACGTCTGCATGAATCGCCAGTGAACCAGTTTCCTCTGCTGTTTTATCAAGCTTGTCTTTATCTCGACCTGTAATTGCAACTTTTGCTCCGCTTTGTGACAGCAGTACTGCAGCAGCTTTACCGATACCTGAACTCCCGCCTGTAATAAGTATTCTTGAGTCTTTTATTTTCATTGGTTTTTATTTATTTAAAGTTTGAAAATTTGTGACCGCTTTTTAAATTTATAAGAAATTCATAAATGAATTTTATACTGTTCTCCACATCATCTTTATGAACTGTCTCAACTGTCGTATGCATGTACTTTGTCGGAACAGAGATCAGTGCTGATGCTACACCTTCTGCCGAATATGCAAATGCATCCGTGTCAGTACCGGACGATCTTGAAACTGCCTCAAACTGAAAAGAAATTTTTTTCTTCTTAGCTATATCTATCAGCATCTTCTGAAGTTCATTATGGATGGAAGGTCCATAAGTAAGAGTAGGTCCTTTTCCGCATGCAATGTCCCCGTCCTTTATCTTATCATACAAAGGTGACTGAGTATCATGAGTAACATCTGTAATTATAGCAACGTCCGGTTTAATTCTACGAGAGATCATCTGAGCTCCCATAAGTCCGACTTCTTCCTGAACTGCATTAACAATATACAAACCAAATTTTAGTTTCTGTTTTTTTTCTTTCAGCATCCTCGCCACTTCGGCAATAATAAATCCGCCGATCCTGTTATCCATTGCCCTTGCGACATAATAATTTTTATTCAAAGTCATAAACTCATCTTCAAATGTTACAACAGACCCTACATGAATTCCAAGTGCTTCGACTTCTTTTTTCGATTTACATCCGCAGTCAAGAATAATGTTTTTCTTTTCGGGCTGATCTCCTTTTTTATCTCTGACATGAATCGCCGGCCATCCGAATATTGCTTTTACAAATCCTTTATCCGTATGAATATTCACTCTCTTTGACGGAGCAATAGTATGATCCGAACCGCCGTTTTCTCTGACATAAATATATCCATCGTCATTTATGTAATTTACAAACCAAGAGATCTCATCGGCATGTGCTTCGACTACTACTTTATATTCGGCATCGGGATTTATTACACCTACTACCGTCCCGTAAACATCTGAAAAATGTGTGTCGATATAGGGTGTTAAATATTCCAGCCACAGCTTTTGACCCGGAGATTCAAATCCCACGGGTGAAGAAATATTAAGATAATTTTTTAAGAACTCTAAAGATTCTTTTCTCAAAACACTTTTATTTTATTTATTAATAATTTCAGTTGAATTTTCTTTACCTATAATTATTGTATCTGCAATATCAATAAAAAGACCTGTCTCTACAATACCTGTGACCTGTTTCAACTCCATATCCATTATCAGAGGATCTTCAATTACATTTAAATGCAGATCAAATATATAATTTCCGCTGTCCGTTTTATAAATATTTCCGTCCTTCATTCTTAATTCAGGATTACAATCTTTAAGATGTTCGAGTACTCTTTTATATCCGAATGGAATTACTTCAACAGGCAATGGAAATTTACCAAGTGTATTAACAAGCTTAGCCGAATCTACTATCCAAATATTTTTTTCGGAATTAAGTGCTAATATCTTTTCAAAAAGAAGAGCACCGCCGCCTCCTTTGATACCGTTGAATGAACTGTCAGCTTCATCTGCTCCATCAATGTTAATGTTTATCAAAGGAACATCATCGATAGGTATTACTTCAATTCCCAATGACTTTGCAAGTTCGGTAGATGCATTTGAACTGGATACAGCTTTTACTTTCAGACCATCTTTTACCAGGTCACCTATTTTATTAATTGCATAATAAACTGTCGAGCCTGTGCCGAGTCCAACTGTCATTCCGTCTTTTACAAATTCCACAGCTTTCTCTGCTGCTAGTTTTTTTTCGGCTTCTTTCTGAATGTCTTTCAATTGATATGTTAAATTTATTGGATTAAGAACTTAACAAACTCAACTTATTTAATAAATCTAAAAGACAGTATAATTTACGCCAAGTTGAAGACCTTCTTTGAGCTGTGTTTTGAGTGACTGTGATTTTTCATAAACCAAAAGTACATCTAAGCTGGCAGTCATGAAATCATTTATTACAGCTGTCAGAGTATTGTCCCAGCCCACATCCCAGACATCAAGCTGATCGAAGGCAGAGAATAATCTCAGTCTTGTACTGAAGAGTAAATTATTTGCAACTACAAAATTTGCATCCGTAACAGATTCCATACCTGTCTGAAATTTAAATCCTTCTGTCTCGCCGGGTGTGTTCGGATCATCTGTGTATTGTCTGTAAACATTTGCAAAAGTTTCCTGAAAAGCCAGACCAAATCTCGAAGAGAACATCGGTCTGTCATATGTTAATCCGATACTCTGCGTAATATATCCCGGATCAAAGAAAGCTGACGTCTGAATGATCGGATCCAAACTGTAATCATAACCATTCAGAATTCCTGATCTGATCTCATTGCTGATGTATGGATCAAGTGCCCAGCCGATCTTACGGATAAGGACATTTTCAAAATAAGCTGCATTGTCATTTGTCTGAAAACTGCCGCTTCCAGTCTTAGTCGAACCAAGAGTGAAGCTCAGATTATTTTTAAAGAGCCACGGCTTGCTGTAATAGATCGCATAAAAATCAGAATTACCTGTGATGGTAAGAAGATTTTCACCGCCTTTTGTCCAGTTCGTAAGCGCTACCTGATTGACTCCAAGCCCGATCGTCCCAAGCGGTGTCCAGCCTTTTTTGTAATAGGTTGTGTCAGTATTACGGGTGCGTTTGAATTTGGTGGTATCGCTTTGTGAAAATGAAAGTTCAGTAAAGATGAATAAAAAAGCAAAAAGGAGAATCAAGTTTTTCATGATTTATATTTAGTTTTAAAAAACTAATATAAATTTTTTGAGGGAAAGACTTAATGAATTATTTGGGGATATTGAAATTATTTATTTTGAAATTTATAAAAATCTTCTGAAGTTTGTTTCTTCAGAAGTTTAATTTCAATTTGAAAGGTATCTTGTTCATTCAAAATTTTTTTTAATATAAAAATTAATTTCTCCATTCTAATAATTTACCGCTCTCCACAGAGTCACGAGATTTTTGACTCTGCAGAAAGCGGAATTAGTTATTTAATCAGCATCATTGACTTTGAAGCCGTAAAATCTCCCGCAGTTAATTTATAAAAATAAACTCCACCCGAAAGATCTGATGCATCAAATTTATATTCATAAGTTCCTGCCGGATACTCTTTGTTTATCAGTGAATAAACTTCTTTGCCAAGTGTATTATAAATTTTTAAAGTAACAAAATTTCTGTCAGGTATTGTAAATGAAATTGAAGTCGAAGGATTAAATGGATTCGGATAATTCTGATTAAGATTAAAATTGCCCGGTATGTAATTTATATTGCTGATGCCGAGAATTCCATCAATATCAAAAGTAAAACATCCTCTGCCGTGTGTAGCTGCCATTAAAATTTTCGGACCTTCTTTATATTTCAAATCATAAACTTCTACATTCGGAAAGTCTGTATTGAAAGAAGTCCAGCTGACTCCGTCATTTGTAGATCTGAAAACGCCGAGGTCAGTTCCTACAAAGATCATTTTTGGATTGGTCTCTTTTATTACAATTGAGTTTGTACCTATGTTCGGCAGATTGGTTGAAATGCTGAACCAGTTTGTGCCGCCATTGGTAGTTTTATAAACATGCTTGTCAGCATTTGCACCGCCAAAAGCAGCATAACATATTTCATCATTTGATCTGTCCACCCAGAAGTCTGATATATATGGAAAGCCGGTCTGTGACGACCAGTTTGCTCCGTTATTTGTCGTGACATGAATTCTTCCGTTACTTGTACCAATATAAATTTTATCTGTATTAGTATTGCTGATTCCAATCGCTGATACACTGCCGCCTATATCTCCGGTAGTAGCTATCTGAGTCCAGCCGGTAGAAGTCGATGCTGTCTGAACTCCAGAAGTTTTCCATACATCAGCTCTTCCAAACACAACAGTATTATGATCTCCCGGAGCCATTTCATACGGATTATAAAAAAGTCCGCCTGTCGATCCGCTCGGAGTTATATTTGTAAAACCTGCACCAAAATTTGCTGAGCGTTGTATCGAACCATTCACATATTGACCATATACAAAATTCGTATTCACAGGATCTACAATTGTATAACCTCCGTCACCGGTAGTCCTCTGATTCCAGAATAATCCTCCGTCCGTACTTGTCTGCTTATTGTTATCCTGTGTACCGCCATACATAAACTGCGGATTTGTCGGATCATAATCTGCACTTTGAAACTGAAGTGTTGACATGTTCATATTCAGATCTGTCCAGGTCTCCGCATCATCAGGTGAAATGTAAACTCCGCCATCAGAGCAGCAATATAGAACAGAACCTTTATAAGAAAGATAATGAATATCTGCATGTGCAAAATCCGATTGCGAACTTGTAGACCAGACCGTCATTTTAGTAAGAGTTACACCGCCATTTGTAGATCTGTAAATATCAAGTCCGCCGACTATTACTTTATTCGGATCGCCCGGAACGACAGTCACTGCATTGTCATACCATCCCTGTGAACTCATGTAATTAGTTGTCGAATTCTGATTTGTCCAGAGATCACCGCCGTTTGTAGTTCTGTATAATCCTAACAATGATCCGGTCGTTGAAGCTATGCTTGCATAAATATAATTCGGATTGTCGGGAGAGATTGCAAGCTGAGTCCTTCTGCCGTTTGAAGTATTTAATCCGTTTGTCAGCAGAGTCCAGTTCGTACCGCCGTTTGATGTTTTAAATATCTGTGACTGTACATTTCCTGATGAAGCATAAAGTATCTGAGGATTTACGGGATCGATAATTAAAGAAGTCGAATTTAAAAATAACTGGTTCGTCCAGGTGAGACCTGCATTTGTTGATTTAAAAATTCCATTTATTCCAGCGAGATAAATATTATTTGTATTAACATAATCTATCACCATCTTTCCTGTGCGTGTACCAATCTGTGCACTTGTTGCAATCTTAAACCAGCTCATACCTGCATTTGTGGATTTATAAACTCCGTCACCGTATTGGCTGTCTGAGGAATAATTCAATTCACCTGTTCCATAATACAGAATATCAGGATTAGAAGGATCTAAAATAATATCCCCGCTGGCAATTGAACCAAGAGTATCTGTAAGCACAGTCCAGTTCACACCGCCGTCAGTGGTCTTCCACACTCCGCCCTGTGCAGCAGCTATATAAAAAATGTTAGGGTTCGCTGGATGAAATGCAATCGAGTTTGTTCTGCCTGCTATAAAATTATTGTTTGTCCTTGAATAAAACATACCAGTCGGATTTACACTGATCCATCCGGTCAGAGAAGTCGGACTGTTAATATCCATTTTGTCTCTTGTCATCATTTTTTTCTGCTGAACAGCTTTTGCAAATGCATCAAAAGGCAATACCTGTCCGGGTCCGCCTGCACGTCTGTCAGTAATATAAAATTCTCTCTGCAAAATTGTCTCACTGGTTTCACCTTCTTCATCCTGCGCATATATAAAAGGAGTTGCTAATGTGAGTATTGAAAATAGAATCAGGAACAGTTTCATAATTTATAGTTTAAATTTTAGATTCGTTGGGATAGTCAATATACTTAAAATCATTATTTGAAAAAACGACTGTATTGAATTAATTCCGCAGATGTTTTACCTCAAAGGCTCTAAGACTCGAAGTGGGTATGTTTATTATTTAGAATATATTTTATGGGCTCTTGAGAATTGAAAAAAATGAATACTTAATTTTAAAATAGTGTCATTTTAAAAATTTACCGGCGTTTCCAATTTTCTTCTTAAAAGATCTTTTGAATGAATTACTGAAAATAATATTCAAATTATGTTATTCAAGTATTTTTTTTTAGTCCTGAATATTGTTGGAAAAGATTAGATCCTTATCTTTTAATTCCTGTTCAGAATTTTTAAAATTATTATAAATATCCTCACGTCTTTCTTCAATAATTTAATATTATTATCCACTTAAATTTTGGAGGTTTTGACAGCGGAAATTTTTTTAAATGCTTTCGATTTATTTTTTACTTTTTCTATTATATCTTTCTTTTGTTCAAATGTTTTTCCTTCAAATTCTTTAGCAATTTCTTCTTTTACTTTTTTGAAAGAACTCTACTGAATCAAAATCCTTATTAATTTTTTTAGTTTTCATAAAACTGTGAATAAAAGAAATTAATTCAAAGAGGCAAAACCTTTTACAGATTTTACCTCTTTGAAAAAATATATTTTAAAAAATAATTACTGCTTAATTTTATTTTTAGTCTTACTATTTGATTTAGCTTTCCCGTTACCATTCAAATGTATCATAGGTGTCAGCAAAGGCTTGTCTTTGAAATCAGGAATTATGACAGGTTTCTTTTTTAGTTGATCAAGTGCGATCTCGATTGCTTTATCAAGCTGCGGATCTCTTCCTTTGACATAATCTTCAGGAGTGATCTCAACTTCGATATCCGGATCAGTACCATAATTTTCTACTTTCCAGCCGACATCTTTCATGTAAGTTGCATACTCAGGCTGAGTCGTCATTGTACCGTCTGCAAGCATCAGTCGCGGATTTATTCCTACTACTCCGCCCCATGTCCTCTTTCCGACCAGCGTACCGAGTTTCATTTGTTTAAACTGATGACTGAAAATATCACCGTCTGAACCTGCATGTTCATCTGTCAGAGCAACCATAGGTCCGGCTACACTGTGACTAGGATAAGTTCCGACACTGCCATATCTCGAAAGATCATAGCCGTATTGTTTCCTCGATAGCTTTTCTAATAAAAGCTGTGATACGTGACCGCCTCTGTTATTACGGAGATCTACGACAAGCCCGTTCATTCCTGCCTCATGAATATAATATCTGTGAAACTCTGAAAATCCGTTGGGTCCCATATCAGGAATGTGCAGATAGCCGAGTTTACCTTTTGATTTTTTATGAACATAGTCTTTATTTTTCTCAACCCACTCTCTGTATCTTGGTTCATATTCAGATGCAATTGTTTTTACATTAAATGATCTTGTCTCTCCTGTTTTAGAATTTTTTACAAGTAAGCTGACAATATTCTTTGCCTGATTTACTAAAAGTTCTTCAGGTAAAATATTTTTACTTAATCTGTCACCGTTTATAGCAATCAGATAGTCACCAACGCTGACTTCAACACCGGGTGCATTCAGAGGAGAATTTTTTTTCCAAGAATCGCCATTCACAATGTGTGTGATCTTATATGCATTTTCCTTTTCATCAAATTCATAATCCGCACCAAGTTTTCCAAGTCTGTAAGTTGGAGAAGGTTTATAGTCACCGCCCATTTCATAAGCATGAGAAGTGCCAAGCTCACCCTGCATTTCCCAGATTAGATCTGAAAATTCAGAACGTGAAGCTACTTTATCAAGAAGCGGTAAATATCTTTTATAAACATTATCCCAGTTTATTCCCGACATATCAGGAGTCCAGAAATGTTCCTTCTGAAGTCTCCATGATTCCGAATACATTTGCTTCCATTCACTGATCGGATCAATATTAATTTTTACTCTTGAAAGATCGAGCCAGTCATTCTTCCCTCTTCCATGTCCACTGTAATCATCATCGTGATCACCATGATGATCATGATGTTTTTCCGCAAGCACTTTTGAATTTATATAAAGTTTCTTTTCCTGCCTGTAAATAAGAGTACTTCCGTCCATTGAAACTCTAAAGCTTTTTATCTTTTTTGCTACATGTTCATTTTTCTGAGTATGAAAATCAAAAAGATCAAGTGATTCGTCCGAAGGATGCTCGTCCCAGTACCAGTGATGCAGTGCACCTTTTATCGGCTCTCTGCTGTAAAGAAGTCCGTCCTTTACAGCTGCAATTTGAAAATAATTTTTCTCAGGTAACGGAAATGAAATTATCCTTTGATCAATTTCGTCCAGATCGATCAGAACTTCTTTTGATTTTTTCTTATTCTCTTTTGCAACTTTTTTATCTTTATTGTTATCACTATCCTTTTCTCTGTTCTTCTCTTTTCCATTATTGCGTTCACGTGCAAAAAGTTTATCATACTCAGGAGTAAATGGAGATTGAATATCTTTCCTTAATGTGATCAGATAAGGTCTGACACCAAGCGTAAATCCAAGCTGGAAAAAACTTGTGTCATAAGTAGGATTATATTCCCTCTGAGATAAGAAATAAATATATCTTCCGTCAGGATCAAAGACAGGCTGGTAATCCCTAAAACCTGCGGGAGTTATCTGTGAAGATTTTCCCGTCTCAAGATTATATAAATACAGTGATGAAAGATGTTCTAAATTAGACATACTATAAACAATCCATTTTCCGTCAGGTGAAAATGAAAAATCCTCTATCCTTTCAAATTTACTTCTGGCAATTTTTTTGAATGACATATTTTCAGCATCTATAATAAACAGTTCATGTCTGTTATTTGAAACTGCGATCTTCATTTCTTTTGGAGAGACTTTCAGATTGGCAATTATACCGGCTTTGAAAAAATCTAATTTTTTAACTTCTGAATTTCCTTCCAATGAATTGTAAATTTCTATCGTTCCAAAATCTGTTTCATCTGATACAGTTACAACAGATTTATTATCATACATCCATTGAGTAAGTCTGTATCTCACGCCAAGTTTTTTCCCTGCCTGAAGTACAGGACCTTCCCAGTTTGAAAACATAAATGATTTTCCTCTAGAAGTAATGGTCGTAGATTTTCCGTCAGGACTGAGATTGTAAGATTCCAGATACTTGCCTGCGTCGGCAAACTTCCTCTGCCTCTGTATTTGCGGACTGTAATATTCTATATCAATTTTATTCTCAGTATCTGACTCAATATTATAAACAAAAATATCTGCACCACTGTGATAGACAATATTATTTCCATCGGTCGTTGCATTCCTTACATAATATTCTGTGTTTTTCGAAAGAGCTTTAATTCCTTTTCCATCAATGTCACATGAATACAGTCTGCCGATTCCTTCATGATCTGAAATAAAATAAATTTTATCACCAACCCAAAGAGGGCTTGCAAGATTTCCTTTTACTTTAGTGAGAAATTTTTCAAACTTTCCGTTGCCTTTTTTATCTATCCAGAAAACACCTGCCGTACCGCCTTTATACCTTTTCCATCTTGCAGGATCGAGTGTATTCCTTCCTATTAAAACTCCGCCTTTTGGTCCGAATGCAATATTTTGTCCTTTACCATAAGGAAGCAGTTCAGGCATTCCGCCGTCGACAGAGACTTTGTAAAGCATGTTCATTCCTGTAAATGCTTGTTTTGTATCAGAGGAAAAAATGACATACTTGCTGTCAGGAGTCCATCCTTTCACTTTTAAAAAACCACCGAGATAAGTGAGTCTTTTATTCATACCACCCTGAGACGGAATGAGATAAACATCATTCTCTCCTTCTTCTTTACCGGTGAAGGCAATATATTTGCCATCCGGAGAATAATATGGATTGATTACTTCGCCTGAATTTGATGTGATCCTGCGGGCTATGCCACCTGATAGATTAACTTCCCAAAGATCATCTTCACTGACAAATGCAACTTTGTCTCCGCTGACAGTTGGAAATCTTTTATAACCTAAATCATTCATTGTGTGCTATTTGAAATTAAATTAAAGAATATTTATAACGTATCTTCCCCAAAAAATGTTTTTATAACATAACTTTTTTGAAATTTATTGTCTATGAATTTTTAATGTCAATTTCTTTTATATTCCCATATTTATTCATCAGCATAAAATTTTATAATACCTCAAAGGCTCGAAGTCTCAAAGATATTTATTTAACTATGAGCCTTAAAGTCTTGGTATCAAATCAAATGTTAAAACACTATATGTGAATATAGTAGAAGTGAAAAAATTAAATTTTTTATCCTTCAATGATCTGACCTTCAAAGGCAATTTTAAAACCTTTAGAAATTATATATTTACTTTCTTCCGAGTCTCCTCTGATCAGTGGATTTGTATGATTTAAATGAATGAAATGTAATTTACTTTTTTCCTTCAAAGAAAGCTCTTCAAACTTTTTAATACTGTCGCTGACCAAAGGATGAGGTATATTTTTTGACTCATAATTTTTGATCTCTTCTTTTGTAAAAAAAGTACCGTCGAGAAATAGCGCGTCTGATTTTTTAATGATCTTTAGAATGTCTTTATCCCAAATCTCCCAACTATCAATATCAGGAATGTAAATTATTTTTTTAGAATTAAAATTTATCTGATAACCGGCTGTTTCTGAATACTCATCTCTGTGAAGAACTTCAAATGGCTGAACTGCTATCCTTTCATTAAGTACAATTTCATCATCAAATTTTAATTCTCTCAATTCAATATTACCTGAATTTTCAAGAAGTTTCCATGGGTGATTATTCATCAGAAAATTTTTCATCTCAGGCAATACATATACAGGCAGCATTCTTATACCCATGATTTCTTTTCCAAAATGTATCAGACCGGTATAGTGTCCTGTGTGAGCATGTGTTAGAAATATTCCCTTCAGTTTACATTCTTTGAATTTTTCCTCAGCCATATTCATCTGAAATTTTATATCGGGTGTGGCATCGATGAGCCAATAACTTTCAGACTGCGGATCAGCAATTCCAATACATGATGCTGACCTTTGAAGAGATTTATCTTTCCATGCATCTTTACAGCAGTCTTTTTTACAGCCGGCATGCGGATATCCTGCATCCTGAGCAATACCGAGAATTATGACAGAAGGATTTTCCATTCTGTGGTTAGTTTAAATTTTTATAAGATAGTAATTTTTGGGAAATGAATTCTATTAAAAATTGGGGAGGTCTGCCGTGCTCTTGTACTAAGATTGTGGTGGTCAAAAAATTTGCAGCGTTATTAAATATAAAATGAAATCATATATTAACAAATTTTTTGAAACACCAACAATGGATCAAATTTTAAATGAAAGTTAAATTCTAAACTAAGCAGCAGTTTCTATTACAGCAGATTTAGTAGTAGGTAATGGAATTTTGTATCCTCTTTTTTTCATGTCTTTTATATGAAGTTCGATTCCTTCTTCCATAAGTTTTAATAAATTTTTTTCAGAATCAGAAGTAGCAATACATCCGGGAAGATCAGGTATGTAAGCACTATAACTATTTTTTCCTTTTTCAATTATTATTAAATATTCTTTTTTCATGATATGTTATTTAAAATTTCAGCCTGTTTAAATATGCTTTTTAAAGTTTTTGGATGAACATCTTCATTTGGTTTTCCAGCTATCGTTACAGTTCCGTGTTTAACAGGATGATGGTACTGTTGATGACTCCCTGTCTGTCTGACGAAATACCATCCATCTTTTTTCAGAATTCCTATAACTTCTTTAAATTTCATTCGGTCTTTTATCTGTTACAATCCTTTAAAGCTAACACAAAACTAAGAAAAATTTACAGGCTTTACAATAATATAAATAGGTTTATATATAAGTACAGTGTTCATGATTTTGTTTCAGGACACTTATTTTATAATGCCTCAAATTTAATTTATTTATTTTTAAACGACATTTTTCACTATTTCAAAACGATCAGTTTTTTTACTGCTTTAAAATCTCCCGAAACAAGTTCATAAAAATAAACACCACTTGACAATGAATGCTGCTGACCTTTGAAGAGATTTATCTTTCCATGCATCTTTACAGCAGTCTTTTTTACAGCCGGCATGCGGATATCCTGCATCCTGAGCAATACCGAGAATTATGACAGAAGGATTTTCCATTCTGTGGTTAGTTTAAATTTTTATAAGATAGTAATTTTTGGGAAATGAATTCTATTAAAAATTGGGGAGGTCTGCCGTGCTCTTGTACTAAGATTGTTGGTGGTCAAAAAATTTGCAGCGTTTTTAAATATAAAAGGAAATTTTATATCAGCAAATTTTTTAAAACACTAACAACGGCTCAATGATTAGAATTTTTTGTAATGGATTTTTAAATACAAATTCTCTGAATATACTGAGTTGTTTGGATCAAATAATTCATTAAGCCGAATCACAAAATCCAGATAAACATATTCAAACAAGCCGCTATTTTTAAAATCATCTATGATGTTAACAGCATCAGCAGAGGAATCAGCAAATTGTATTTCCGCTATATACCAAATCGAAACTTTAGAAATTGAATCAAGTTTTCCTCCATGTAAATTGATATACTCATTAACTTCTTTTAGGTAAGTACTTTCAGCAGCTTTATCTCTTTGTAAGTACAAGATTAATTTGTTCTTAAAATATTCAACCAATTCTCCTTCATACTCAACTTTCCTGATTTGTTGTGTTTGACTATTTACTGGCGAGATATTGAGGGCATTGAAAACTATAAAAAGAAAAACTAAAAAAATTAATTTGAATGATAGATTCATTTTTTGATTTTTTTGAAACTGCTTAATTATAAAAATAAACCGTAATCTTTAAAGATCCACAGAGTGATAATGTAATAATATCTATACAGCTTAATGATAATGTATCAGTCTGATTACCATTTGTATAAGTTGCAGTTCTGAACTCATTATCAAATGGATCTGCTTTGGTGATTTGATGTGAATTGATGTGAATTGAAGAAAAATAAAAAAATCCTTTTTATATAATTATTGAATATTAATCAATGAGATTTTAATAAACAAGTAGCGGGAAAGAGTAACTAAATTAATTAAAAACTTTCCAAATATTTATAAAAAAGGTTTTCAAATTTAAATTTAACCGAGAACAAATATTCACTGTTTTATTATTAAGCAGGTACATTATTCTTATCTTCGCGTTGCCAGAAACGATGCTGAGCAATTGAATCAATAAAATCTTTTATAAAGTTTTTACTGTATCCATTGCTGTTAATAATTACACCCATCTCTGCGGGATTTTTCAATTCAGAGTTTTCGTCATTCATTTTACCAATTATATTGCTTGATTTTATTAATTCAATTCCGTGATTATCAGCAGCTATAGCTTTGCAATGTTTATATGCTTCATTTATAAAATGTACTGCATCTGCATTTTTAGATAAAGTATCTGCACTGTTTTTGCCGGCGGGGATATAAACCGCATCAAATAAAACTGATGCTGCTGTTAAAAAACTCTGATCAACATTTATCCCTTTGCCATTTTTATTATTTAATTTTCCAAGTGAAGGAGCAATAATTTTTATTTGCGCCCCTTCAGTTTCCAGTGCTTTTTTCATTTTATTAATAGAACTTTCATCAACACCATCAGCAGCCAGAAAAGCGATTTGACGTGTTTTGATAGAATTTTTTATGGTGTTTTCCATGCTTAATGCTTCCGACTTTTGCACTGATTGTTTCACAAAATGGGGCTGAAATTTTTTAGGATCACCATCTGCAGGGATACTATGATTTACAGGTTGCATTGGACCGGAAGGAAGCGACATACCTAGACCCTCTGCTACTGAAGCTGCTAATGTTTTATCTACCTGTGTTAATAAACCAACCATGCGTTCACGAATTTCTACTGTTTCGACTTTTCCAAGTTCAAATCTGAGAGCATTTATGATATGATTTTTTTCGTACTGCACCTGACTATTATAGAATAATGCCGCCTGACTAAAGTGGTCAAAAAAACTTTTACTTCGTCCGCGGATTTTCTTCGCGTCGATTTTTTCAGCATAGGATGTAAAACCTCCCTCACTCATTTTTGCCTGAAAAGGACAGCCTCCGTTTAATGAATTCGGTTCATAACTGACCTGTCCTTTATTTATCATCTGACGCATATGTCCGTCGCGCTGATTATTGTGTAAAGGCGACACAGGACGATTAATTGGGATTTCATGAAAGTTAGGACTTCCAAGACGGGACAATTGTGTATCAGTATATGAAAATAAACGTCCCTGTAAAAGAGGATCATTTGTAAAATCTATTCCGGGTACAAGATGTCCCGGATGAAATGCAACCTGTTCTGTTTCAGCAAAAAAATTGTCCGGATTCCTGTTGAGAGTCATCTTTCCTATTCTTCTAACAGGTATTATTTCTTCAGGAATAATTTTTGTAGGGTCCAGTAAATCAAATTCAAACTTATGTTCATCTTCTTCAGGAACTATCTGAACTCCCAATTCCCATTCGGGAAAAGCTCCGTTTTCTATAGCTTCCCATAAATCCCTTCTGTGAAAATCAGAATCTTTACCGGAAATATTTTGCGCTTCATCCCATGCTACTGAATGAACTCCAAGTAATGGCTTCCAGTGAAATTTTACAAATACTGATTTACCTTTTTCATTAATAAATCTGAATGTATGAATTCCAAAACCTTCCATCATACGCAGGCTTCGCGGAATTGCTCTGTCACTCATCACCCACATTATCATATGCATTGATTCAGGCATTAAGGAAATAAAATCCCAGAAGGTATCATGAGCAGAAGCTGCCTGCGGCATTTCATTATGGGGTTCAGGTTTTACTGCATGTATAAGATCAGGAAATTTAATGGCATCCTGTATAAAGAAAACCGGCATATTATTTCCCACCAGATCAAAATTTCCTTCATTGGTATAAAATTTTACTGCAAATCCTCTGACATCCCTTGCGAGATCAGTTGATCCGCGTGAACCTGCAACAGTTGAGAATCTTACAAAAACCGGTGTCTTTTTTCCCGGATCCTGTAAAAATCCTGCTCTGGTGTATTTTGACATAGATTCATACACCTGAAAATATCCGTGCGCTGCTGACCCGCGCGCATGCACAATCCTTTCCGGGATACGTTCATGATCAAAGTGTGTAATTTTCTCTCTGAGAATAAAATCTTCAAGAAGCGTTGAACCTCTTTCACCAGATTTAAGAGAGTTTTGATTATCATTGATCCTCAGACCCTGATTAGTTGTTAAAAATTCTCCCGAACCATTTTCTGTGTTTTGTCCAAGATCATCTGTTTTTTTATTACCATTTTCATTCTTAGCAGGTTTTTTCTTTGCCATAATAATTTTTTGTATTTAGTTTAAGAATCTGTTTTATAACCTTGGTCTCAAAAATTAAAAAAGAGTTTTGGGGCAGAAGTTTTTACACATTTCATTTAGACTTTATGATTTTTGAGAATAATTTGTAACTAAATATACTTCAAAAGCTGTGCCATACCTGATTGTTTATTTTTAAGCAATTATACAGCCTTATGTAAATTGAATTTATGACATTTTTGACAAATCTGACATTTTGTCAATATTATTATTCTTAAATTAGAATTTAGATCATAATTTTTCTCAGCTTTTACATTTATTTTAGAGTTAAAAATCTGAGTTTAATTAAATACTAATTTTTTGAATTTTTCAATAATCAAAAAATCAGATTGAAATCAAAACTTCCCGATACCGGCACGACTATTTTTTCAGTAATGTCTGCACTTGCAAATAAACATAATGCAGTAAATCTCTCACAGGGCTTTCCGGATTTTCCTGTCGATCCAATTTTATCTGAACTCGTTTTTAAAGCTTCTCGAGACGGACATAATCAGTATGCGCCAATGCCCGGATTGAAGTCACTCCGAGACGGAATTTCAAATATAATTTCTGAAATATATGGAGTTCATAAAGATCCCGATAAAGAAATTACTGTAACTTCAGGAGCGACAGAGGCACTATTTGCAGCTATAAGTACAGTAGTAAATCCGGGTGACGAAGTGATCATGTTCGACCCGTCATATGATTCATATGAACCGGCAGTAATTTTAAACGGAGGAATATCTGTCAGAATACCACTGACATTTCCGTCTTATACTTTAGACAAAGAAAAAATAATTTCTGCAGTTAATAAAAATACAAAACTCATAATATTAAACTCTCCAAATAATCCGACAGGTGCACTCATTTCAAAAGAGGATTTTAACTTTATCAAAGAAATTGTTTTAAAAAATGATCTATACTTACTAAGTGATGAGGTATATGAGCATATTATTTTTGACGGGCTGAAACATTATTCTGTATTGCCTGATGAAGAATTATTTAAACGGTCATTTGTAGTATCTTCATTCGGCAAGACATTTCACATCACCGGCTGGAAGGTCGGATACTGTACTGCTCCTGAGGAATTAACTGACGAGTTCCGCAAGATCCACCAGTTCCTGACTTTTTCTACATCGACACCTTTTCAATTTGCGCTGACAGAATATATAAAAGACATTGGCAAGATAACAGCTCTAAAAAACTTTTATCAGTCGAAGCGGGATTACTTCCGCGGGCTACTTGAAAGAAACGGTTTAAAACCGTTTCTATGCAGCGGCACCTACTTCCAGCTTATCGACTACTCTTCCATCTCTGACGAATACGACCTCGACTTTGCTGCCCGCCTTACTAAAGATTTCGGCATCGCTTCCATTCCCGTCTCTGTATTTTATAAAGACAAAACAGATAACAAAGTCCTCCGCTTCTGCTTTGCAAAAGAAGATAAAACTCTGGATGAAGCTG
>DAORRV010000038.1:0-31212 GCA_035443185.1 Ignavibacteria bacterium
TTGAAATTATTTTTTTGGTTTGGGGAAAGTTCGGGATTTTGTATCGTGTAATTTAAAAAATTATATTCAAAAAAAAAGACCGGAAGATCTCTCCTCCGGTCTTTCTCCAACATAACTAACTAATTAACTAACTAACTAACTAACTAAAGAACACTCTTGATAAGTTGTATGTTGTTATGGTTTTATTACTTGTACAAAATTGTTTGCGTTATTATCTGCGATTCCAGCATCAGTCAGATCGATAACATTATCTCCGTTACAGTCTGTTGAAACATAACCTGAAACAAAGCTAAATGCATCGTTATCAATTAAACCAAGATCTGTAGCATCTATAACACCGTCCTGATTAGCATCACCACTGTAGATACAATATTCACCTGCTTTAAGAACCATGTTGTTTCCGAATGCCATTGATGAAGCAGTTGTGAAATCATAGTTAATGTTATCACCTTGGTTCATAGCGATCGGTGCTGCACTCCATGTCTCAAGACCGTTTCTGTGCTTGATAACAATGTAGTAAGATCCTGATGCAACTGAGGTAAATTCATATGTCTGATATCCGTTTCGTGTTACATATGCACTCTTTGAATCAACAAGTGCAAATGGTGATGTTGAATTGTGAAGTTCTATTGTAACTGTATCCTGTACCATTGGTTTTCCATTCCAGAAACCTTCTATTGACATAGTAACATTCACAGATATAGAAGTATTTGATTCATATTTTCTTCCGATCTGATATGAACCGTTTCTGTCTGAAGCTGTAAACCAAGTATTTTTTTCCGGGAATGATAATGCAACAGTTGTAGAGAATCCAGGGTTACTTGTAGTCCATGTAGCTCCACCGTTTGTTGTAATTGCATTAAGACCGTTAGTACCGCTGACAGTTCCATGTAAAAGATTTAACCACTCAGTTCTAAATGCTGATAGTGGTGCTGTTGACAAATTAGAAGTTACATCTGTCCAGGTAAGACCGCCATCCAGTGTTTTTATAACTTTCTTTGCTCCGCCTGTTCCACCACCGCAAAGGAATATTACGTCCTTATTTAAAACATCCATACTGCTCCATGATGTACCGGTAACATAAGGATTAATATTTTTAACCCAGTTTGTTCCGCCATTTGTAGTGGAATAAAGTGAATTACCAACAAAGTATCCTACATTTGCATCAATCATTTCAATCTTTGTAACTCCACCGTTTGGTGATGTCTCTATGGACTGCTGAACCCAGGTAGCACCGCCGTCAGTTGATTTACCTATAATTGCGGGTGAAAATGGACCTTGAATTCCGCCTATCCATCCTGTGTTTGCATTTACAAAGTCCACTGAATTCATTTGATATGAATTAAATGGTGAAGGTAATGCAATATAATTCCATGTAGCACCGCCATTTGCTGTATTAGAAAACTCACCTAATAAGGAATTAGCTCTGCCTCCGGCAATAAAACCAGTACTGGAATTAATAAAATCTACATCATATATTGATTCAGTATGTGAAGTAGTTTGTGTTGACCAGTTTGTTCCTCCGTTTGAAGAGAACATCATTCCACCACTATTTCCACTTACCCACATGTCTCCGGTAGGATCGGTATTATAGATTGAATAGTTAAAAAGATTACCTACAGTATAATTTTTATTTCTCCATGAAGCACCGCCGTCATTACTTGTTGTCATTTGTCCATCTGCACCGACTACGGCAAAATCATTTCCTTTAGCACCAATTCCGTAAATTATAAAAGGTAAAGGCTGATTTGGATTACTGTTGTCATAGAACTTTACAGAATCCCAGGTTACTCCATTATTTGAAGAGCTGTAAACATATTCATAATCACCTGCTGTCCATACTACACCATTATCATAAACAATTGACCGTTGTCCTTTAGTTGAAGAATGAGTAGAAGCAGTCCAGTTTACACCTGCATTTGTTGTGTATGCAAAATAGTTTGGATTTCCAATAACATATCCTGTATTTGCATCTTTAAATGTCATTCCCAGAAATTGAACATTTGTTGCTGCTGTAAAAAGTGTATCTGTGATCCATGTCGTTCCTGCATTAGTTGTTCTTACTATTCTTCTTGAAGAAGAACCTAATAAAATATTATTTTCATCAATTGCATGAATTGAATAATAAGTATTACTTGGCACATTTGGTACTGCTGTCCAGGTATCACCCTGGTCAGTAGTTTTATATAATAATGCATTTGCACCACCGCATAAATATCCTGTAGTTGCATTAATAAAATAAAAACCATTTATAGTAACACCTGAAACACCATTGATTACAATAGTATTAAAAGTAGCTCCTCCATTAATAGTTTTTTGTATAACTGTAGCGTTTGGGGAAGTTTGACTTGCTCCTGCTACTAACCCTATATTACCATTAAAAAACCAACCTGTGGTCAGATTTCTTTTACTGTCACCGCTGGTTGTGCTTCCGTCATAAGCACCTGCCTGCGTAATAGTCCATGTATCTCCACCGTCAGTAGATTTCATAAACATACCTCTGTTTGTTACTGCAAACATATTAGCTGCATCAAATACATTGACCCAGTTTATTTGCTGTCCCACCGGCTGACCATTGATCCAGTACCAACCGTTTACATCCTGCTGAGCATTAGAATTTGTTGCTGCTAAGCTCATTAGTATTGCTGATAAAAATATAATAAATTTTATTTTCATTACTGTTTTTTTTTAGTTAATTAAAAAATTTGTTTATACAAAATAAAAAATTCATTAAATTATTACAAAGAAAGCTATCGATAATAATACCCAAATATTTTACAGAGAATTATTAAAATGTTTACCTTATTGTAAATTTTAGGTATTTTCAAAAACTAACTATACCCATAACTATTGAACATAATTAACTATAAACTGATAAGTTTTCTTAATTTATTATCAAAAGAAGACTTATCAGAATTTAAGAAATTCATTTCTTCTCCCATTTATTCTTCAGGCAGAAACTACATACCTTTACTGGATGAAATTCTTCTGTTTAAAAATGATAAAGCAGATGAAATTTCCGCTGTTGAGTTATATAATAAAGTATATCCGGACAAGAAATACAGTGGACAGACTTTAAAAAACAGATTCTCAGAATTACTTAAACTTGGTGAAGAGTTTATTATATATAAGGATGTTCAAAAAGATCAGATTGAAAGAGACAACATACTTCTAAAAGCATATCTTGATAATAAGATGTTTAGATTTTATGAAGGTAAATACAAGAAAGCTTACAGTTATTTAGATTCTCAAAAGACCAATGACAAAAAATTTTCTGATATATATGATTTAAATCAGAAAAATCTACATTATCTCACTTTGACAGAAAAAATAGACAGGTTTTATTCTAATCTGTATGAGCATACAATTTATTCCACTTCAATTTCTCTTATATCACTGTTTGACTATGGTATAGAATTCAAGCAGCAGGTATATCTTGGGAGAAAATATGAATTCAATATGGTACTGAATATTTTAAAAAAAATTGATCTGGATGATATTTTAGGAAATTATGAAGGTAAAGATCTTGAAATACTTAAAGTAGTAAAAATGTATTATTATCTGTATAAAGCATATGATGAGCTTACCAATGATTATTTTTATTTCGAAGCAAGAAAAATATTTAAGAACCTGAGTGTGAATTTCAGTGATGATTACAAACTGAAGTTTTATATGATATTTATTTATTACTGTACAAGGAGACAGAATTTAGGTGATAAAAAATTTCATCTGGAGTTGTTTCAGCTTTATAATGAGAAACTGGACCTGGGATTCACATCGGATTTTACGGAAATGATATATCCTGTAAATAATTTCAGGGATTATGTTTTTATAGGAATTGAGCTTGGAAAAACAGACTGGGTCAGAAATTTCGTAAAAAAATATTCGCACTTGCTTCCTAAAAAAGTAAGAGAGCATGAAATAAATTTAGCTAATTCAAAACTGGAATTTGATATTGGGAATTATGAAAATTCTCTGGAATTAGTTCTGAAAGTAAAACCAAATAATTATATGCACTATCTGGATTCATCTTCACTAAAACTTGTAAATTATTATGAACTTAACAATATTGAAGAAGCGTATTTTGAAATTGATAAATTAAAACACTATCTCAGCAATCATAATGAAATACCTAAAGTCCATAAAAGATACAATAAAAATTTTATAAAAATTTATAACAAGCTTTTAAAAATAAAAATGGACCCAAAAAAGAAAGATATTATTGTAATCGAAGGTGAATTAAAAAACATGTCTTTTATTTCCAGAAGAGAATGGTTACAAACAAAAATTTCTGATCTATAGAAATAAAAAAAGGCAGTCCCAAATTCTGCCTTTTTATCTTCCAATTTCAGACCGATTTATATTTCCGGTCTGAAAAATGAAAGGAAATGAAATGAAAAAAATTATTTTATTTTAGTAACACCATTCTCCTGGTTTCAACAAAATCACCTGCTGTGATCGTATAGAAATAAATCCCACTTGACATATCAGCTGCATTCAATACTACTTCATAATTGCCCGCATCCTGTTTTGAATTTACAAGTGTCCTTACTTCTTTTCCAAGCACATTATAGATCTTCAGAGTTACTAATTTTGATACCGGTAAACTGTAACTGATCCTGGTAGAAGGATTAAAAGGATTTGGAAAGTTCTGAGAAAGTTTATATTCAAAAGGTATTACATTGTTTACAGATCCGGGTTCATTTGATGTCGGTAACTGATCTACAAAACTCATTAGACCATATAAGACTCTCTTAACCGTAAAAGGATTTGGATTTTCCGCAACTGGTCTGAGAGATTCGGCATCAAGTGCCATTACAGCAACATTATAAGTCGGTGAAATATTTCCGACAGCATTCATAGAATCAGCAAATAAAGTATATCTGTAAAGATTGAATGTCTGACTAATTGGTAATGAAGAAGATCGTTTAATGACATCCGGTGATGGACCTGCTGTACTGTCTTTTAGATTTATATTGATTGTAATACCAATTATTCCTTTTCCACCTACACCCGGTCTGTCAGCAACATACTGATATCCAAGCATACTTCTTGCAAAAGCAGAATCATAAAATGCCGAAGCGGGTCTGTCGATCATATAACCAATGTCATCTGCCATAATAATCAATTTGGATTTTGTCTGCATAGTACCGGCATTAAGATATGACTTCAGGGAATCCTTCGTAACATTTGACATCACAGAAGATCCTTCGCCAAGTAATATAACCTGTTTATATTCTCTGAATGAAATTGCACTGGTAGATGTATTTCCTTTTTTATTATAAATATCATATGTTACATCAAGTCGGGCAAGATTAGTCGTAACGGAATCAAGTGATACGCGGCCATTTGCAATTGTTGAATCATATAAAACAAGAACGTCACCTTTTGGCTGCCTTATGAAAGTAATGTTGTTGCTTTGTCCTGCCATTACAGAATCAAAACCATTATATGCATATACAGACCATTGACCTGATATTGTATCACCGGCAGTTACTCCTATACTGGCTAAATATCCATCCATTAAATAGTTTGGAACTGTCAAAGTGGAATCTACACCAGATATATCTGAACTAAGAATTATTTTTGTTGCTGAAATTGCGGGCGAACCGAATTTCCATTTATATGTTACACCCGGTCCTGAAGTTGACCAGTTAAATAATATATTTGAGTTATCATTTGGAGATGTTAATACTGAATATCCGCTTGCAGGAGTATTTAAGTTAAATGTATTCAAAGGAGGAATACCTCTTTTTAATGTCAAAGTTCTTGGTCCATTAGCAGCTTTTAGTGAGTCATTGGCAAGATTGTTTCTGAATGCCCAAACATCCCATTGTCCTACAAGAGAATCTCCTACAGCTACACCCAGTCCGATCAGATAATTATTAAGCTGTTCAGAAGTTATTGTAAAA
This sequence comes from Ignavibacteria bacterium, assembly GCA_035443185.1. Classification (GTDB taxonomy): domain Bacteria; phylum Bacteroidota; class Ignavibacteria; order Tepidaquicellales; family Tepidaquicellaceae; genus UBA2330. The sequence continues at coordinate 5,913 of DAORRV010000038.1, forward strand.
TTATTTTGTAATGTTGGAATAGTGATCTTCCTTATATTTGCAGTAGGGTTTCCAAAGATCCATTTATATGATGCAGTAGATGCTGATGTATCCCAACTTACTGTAATAGGTGTCTGTGAATTCGGATAACCAATCAGTGTAGTATTTGCAGCCGGAGTATTTATATTAAATGCATTCAAAGGAAATGCAGTTATATCCACTCTTGCAGTCCATGCCTGATATAAACCAGTTATATCTTCACACCAGTATGGCCAAATAGCATTATTGCCTGAAGTAATTCCAATGTAATCTCCCTGATATCCACCGGCTGTTCCTTGTATTGCTTTAGGTTTAAATTTATGATCTGAAACAAGAATGTCTGTCCAGGTATTTCCACCGTCCAGAGATCTGGAAATATAGATCTGTGCAGAATCATTAGTTGGAGTATTTCTTGTATCGTAATAAATTACATTAAGACCTCCGTTATCATCTACGTTTACTGCTGCCATATACTGATATTTATTTGTACCTGGTGCATCCTGATTTACTCTGACTTTTGTCCAGGTTACACCTTCGTCAGTAGATCTGTGAAGTACAATGTCTGATACGTCTGTGGCAGGTGCAAGAAATTTTTCAGAAGTTGTAACATATATCCAACCTCTTCTCAAACCATTAGTCTTGTCTACTGCTATTCTTGGAAAACCATTTGCGCGGATTCCGTTTAAAAAAGTCTGTCCTGTATTTCTGATACCTTCCATATTACTGGCGTTATTTCTAGCTGCAGCCCATGTTACACCGCCGTCAGTAGATTTCGCAAATCCCAATGAATCTTCTACTGCTGTTTGTAAATTGTTTGCCCATACTACATAAACCTGACCTTGAGGTCCTACCATTACATCAGCCCCCTGATGGAAATGCTGAAAGTATGGTCCCGGACTTACAGGAGCTTCACTTGACCAGGATATTCCATGATCTGAGGAATAAGAAATTACAATATGATCAATGTTAGGTCCTTGAAATTCAGTAAAGACAGTATAAAATCTTCCATAATAAGGACTAGTCGAAACATCGTCTACACCAGATAAATTTTTATCAGATTGTGCTGTGGATCCGGGAATTGGAATTTCAGTAGACCAGTTTAGTCCGTTATTTGAAGAGACAGAATTTGCAATTCTTCCTGATAATGAAATAAAAGACATCAAAAATCTTCCATCTCCGTCAATGGCAATACCCGGATCACCATAATTTAATGATCCGTTATTAATTGTATCACTGCCAAACCATGAAACACCACCATCAGTTGTAACATAAACACCTGTGCTGAATGCTGTACCTCCTCCAAAAGTATTTGCAGATGCAAACATTATATTATGATTTGTCGGATGTCTGGTAATAGGAACTTCTGACTGTGTATTAAAACTCGGATGCACCTGTCTGTTTGGAAAAATTGTATAAGTTTCTTTGGTTGTATTCAGTATTCTTGGTTGAGTAGTGAATTTATAATTATTGTCCATTGGTAAAGTTGAATACTCACCTGTTATCTGAACTCTGGTGGAATGTGGATTATTCCATTTCTTAATATCATCTCCGGACTTCTGACCGGTGAAGATAAAATATCCGATAAGGATAAATGGTAAAATTAAAATTAGTTTTTTCATTTCTGTTGTAGTTTAGTTAGTTGTTTTGTAAAATTAGACTGTAAAGTTTTACAGCAATTAAAATGTTATTATTTAATTCCATAAAAATATAAAAACGATCTTAATTTTTCAAAGAAAGGTATTGATGATTATACCCAAATATTTAAAATTGAAGTATTGAATTTTAACTATTTATACAATAATATTTAGGTAAATGCAGCTGAATAATACCCTAATAGGGCGAAATATCAGAAATAAATTTTAAATAATAAATAGTTAGTATATTAAAATAAAAAATGCCCGATTTAATAATATAAAACGGACATTTTTTTAAAAAAAATTGAACTCTAATATTTCATTTGTGAAATTTTAATATTTAAGGTCTGACAATTCCAACAAAATTAAAAGTGTTATTATCTGCAAAAGTTATATCTGCAAGATCAACTGTTCCATCTCCATTCAAATCTGTCTGTACATATCCGGTTAAGAAATTTGATATATCATTATCAATAGATCCAAGATCAACAATATCAATATTACCGTCATTGTCAGTATCACCTGAATATAAACCATATTTATTCACAGGAAAATTATCTACCTGTACCATATTATTTCCAAATGCCATTGCTTGAGAATTTGTAAAATCATAACTGAATGCATTACCCTGAGTGACAGATTCACCACCTGCTTTACTCCAGGTCTCAATTGAATTTCTGTGTTTCATTACAATATAATAATTTCCGGAAGCTACATTATTGAATGCAAAATTTCCGCTGAATGTAATGTCATTTATAACTGCATTTGAGGAATCAATTAAATTATAAGGTGACGAAGAATTTCTTATGTATGCTGATACTGTATCTGTATAATTTAATTTATTTAAACCTGCATTAAAATATCCCTCAGGTATAACTTTGATATCAGCAAAAATAAAATTACTCAACTGTAATTCAAAGACACCTCTGCCATGAGTACCAATTCTTAATTTGTTTGTAGCTTTGTGATGATCAAGATGCATCGCTACTGTATTTGGAAGTCCGTTTGCAAGCTCCTGCCAGGTCTGTCCATAATTATGTGTAACAAATACTCCAACATCCGATCCAATGAAATATACACTTGTCGGATATCCCGGATGATAAATTACAACTGTGTTAACAGGGGAGTCAGGAAGATTTCCTGTAATATTTATCCATGAAGCACCGGTGTTTGTAGTTTTATAAACCTTACCTGAACCAAATCCTGAATTAGTAATTACTGCCACATTTGAAGAATCAGGATGTACTTCAATTCCTGTAATTGTATTTCCTGATAAACCTGAAGAAGCATTGGAAAAATTCACTCCATTATTAGTAGATCTGTATAGTGTTCCTCCCGATGAAGCATATATTACATTTCCTGTTCCGCTGCTGATAGCCATTTCCCTGATTGTTCCGCTTGTTCCGGAAGAGATTGATGACCAGCTTGCTCCCCAGTTTGTAGATCTGAATACACTTTGTCTTGCAGTATAAAAAATTCCAGATGTACTTGGATGTGAAAGTAACGGACCTACCCAGCTTCCTGAACCAGAAAGTCCTGACGTCGCTGAACTAAAACTCGACCCGCCGTTTGAAGATCTGAATACTCCGTTATTCTGTGTTTCTCCTAATATATAATTATTGTTCTGTGAATGAAAACAAACTTCACCACCGTCACCGCCGTAAGCACCTGTCCAGTTTATTGAACCTGTAGTTCTCTGTGTTCCGTTATCCTGAGTACCGCCTAAAATGTGATTTGCATTGGAAGGATCCGATGCAATTCTGTAAAACTGTGTAAGTGTCTGATCAGTGTTCATGTTTGTCCAGTTCGAACCGTAATTAGTTGACTTCCATATACCGCCGTCATTTATACAAACCATCTGAGCAGGATCTATCGGATGAAAATCAACATTATGCTGATCGACATGCACTCCGCCTCCGCTGTATCCGTTTGTGATGTTGGTAAAGTTTGTAGCACCGCCGTTTGTAGTCCTCCAGACATCTACAGCTCCGACATAAGCATAATTAGGATTGTGCGGATTTACGTGCATATAAAAATCATACCATGCCTGTCCGCCGTCGAAGTTCTGACCAACAGCAATCTGGGAAAAAGTTAATCCTGCATCAGTTGATTTATAAACAAAAATCGAAGGAGATTGATGTCTGGCATGATATATAATATTTGGTGAAGTCCTGCAAATGGCAATATGATTTCGTGTACCCATAGAGATCGCTCCGCTTGAATTAAATGAAACACCTCCGTTTGTAGAAATTCGGTATCCGATCCCGCTGCCGACTGCATATGCTGTATCTCCTGTCGGAGAAAATACTACATCATCAGCTCTGCCTGAATTTAAAAGTGTCCAGCTTACACCCGCATTTGTACTTCTGTAAATTCCGCCCGATACTCCGACATTGGATTTTAAACCCATCGTCGCAATTAATTCATTACTGTGTCCGGGACGAATCACTATTTTAGAAAACAAACTGAAAGATCCGAGTCCTGAAGTATAATTTGTCCATGTAACTCCGCCGTCTGTTGATTTCAAAAGTCCTCTGCCGTAATATGAAGCTGCACTGTATGTGGCTTCACCGGTACCGTAATATATAATATTCGGATCATCAGGGTCAATCGCTATTGTACCGGAAGCAAGAGAAACTTCATTGTCACTCATTGCTGACCAGTTATTACCACCGTTAATTGTTTTCCATACTCCGCCGAATGCTGTACCTGTGTATATAATATTCGGATCATATGGATGATATTTTACTGTAACCATTCGTGAAGTAATATTAGAATAGCTGAAATAGAATCCTGTCTTAGGACCAATATTCTGCCATGAATCAAAAATACCTGTCATTGAAAATCCATATTGAGATTTCATTTCTTCTTTTTGATTTAATGCTTTTTCATATGCGTCGGCAGGTATATAATTATTGGGATACATTCTCTGTTCATAAAACCATTTGTCTCGCTGAAAGGCATTTCTGCTTTTTGTAACTTCATCTGCAGCATCATAAGGATTATTTGGTATCTGAAGATCTTGTGAGTGACTGTAGAAAGGGATTAAGAGAAAAATAAGAATTAATAAAGTTTTCATTTTCTTATATTTGATTTTAATTTAAAAGTAGAATTTTGATTATTAGCAAATAACAAATTTAATCTTAAATTTATATTTAAAAATAATTCTGATTTTATATAATGGTTTTATCAATATTTAATTAAATCCAGCAGAGAATTTTCCTTCTCAAGACAACAATATGATTTTGCGGGCGAATCGAAGCTATCCCCGAATCCATGACAAGAATTTCTAAGCATCACAAACCGTAAATTCGGAGATTGCTTCGCCTGAATATCACAGGCTCGCAAAGACATTTCATTTTTGGGATTGCTGCACTCAAATGAATTCGGGTTTGCAAATACAAAAAAAAATCCCGCAGAGAAAATTTAATAACTGCGGGATAAATTATAATCTTTAAAATTCTTAATTCCGAATTTTTATTATTTAATTATTTTAGAAGTATCATACGTCTCGTCTGAACAAAACTTCCGGACTCTATTTTATAAAAATACATTCCGCTTGCAAAGTTTGATCCGTTGAAATCAACTCTATAATTACCTGCCTGCTTATTCTCATTTACAAGTGTAATTACTTCCTTTCCTAAAATATCATAAACTTTCAAAGTAACTAATCCATCTTTAGGTAATGAGAAATTTATATTGGTAACAGGATTAAACGGATTTGGATAATTCTGCGCAAGTAAATATTGTGACGGAATCCCTGTCTGAACATTCTGAATGCCTACCGTTCCGACATTAAATTTTAATTTTACATTCTTGACAGGAGTCGCAGGATCATTACTTTCTATTTGCAGGAAACCATTATATATTCCCTGAGATAAAGTAGAAGAATTAAAATCAATATTTACATTTTGATTTCCACCCGGATCTATAATACCTGTAACTGGATTCTCCGTGACCCAGTGTAATCCTTTTTCAATTTTTATGGCAAGATTATCATGAATATACGGTGTATTGAATGCAACCTGTAAAGCATCTGTACCTGTAGAATTTTCTATACCGACAGTTGCCGAATTTACAGGATCGTTCATAGTAAGATATTGAAAATAAATTCTACCGTCTGAGTACAGCATTACCTGATAAGTATATGGACCACCTGTTGAGAAATGAGGTGCATCTTTATATTCAATTATAAATCTGTTACTGGATGCATCATTAAAATAAAATACCTGACCTCCGTTTCTCAGATCATGATCATCCCAAAAAGGAAAAAGAGCATTATCAGGTTCTATAGTAGATGGTATCGCAATATTATTGTATTCATTTGAAGTGCTTGCAATGTCAAATCCCATCCAGCCGTTCGTACAGATCTTTAGCTGTGTATAGTCGGTACCGTAAAAATTAAAATTAAATGGAATCGGAATGATCACTGATCCGTCATCAGCAGTACCACTTGTCCAGTTCGTGATCTGAGTTCCTATTGTAGAAATTTCAAACCAGTCAAAGACAGGTCCGCCCGGCTCATCACTGTCTATCCATCTATAACCAAAATTATCCGGACCGCCCATTCCGTCTGTCACATCCTGACCATGATAAATATCCGCAGATCCTTTAGTCAGGATTGACTGCTGAAGGTTTAGTTCATTATCAATTTTAAATTCAGATCTGATAAAAAGATTATCCAGTGCTGCAGGAGATTCTGAAATAAACCAGTCAAGCGAAAATTGCCCGGTATTTCCAATGATAAGATTTGTAGAAAAGTTTTGTCCTAATAATACATTCACAATAATCGAATCTGCAGATGAAGAAACAGTCGGCGGAAATCCTCTTCGTAAATTAATATTATAAGTCTGTGTCGAAGCGAGTGAATCACCTGCACTATATCCATAAACTCTCCACTGCCCGGTTGATGAATCGCCTACATTTATACCAATTCCTGCCAGAGCTGAGTCGATCTGTGAATTTCTTAATGTAAGTGAAGGATCAAAGCTGTTGTTGTCAGCATTAATTCTTAATTTTATATTTGACAGATTACTAAAATCCGGAGATGCATAAAGCCATTTATAATTTACTGCCTGTCCGGAATTTGACCAGCTGAAATTTACAGTGTCAGAATTTGTATTTAAAGAAAGAATAGTTGTATTATTCACAGGAGAAATTAAACTAAAAGGACTAAGTACCGGTACTCCTCTTTTCAAAGTAATCGTCCTTGATCCGTTTGCTGCTTTCAATGAATCATCTGTCTGATTATTTCTAAATGCCCACACATCCCACTGACCGACAAGTGAGTCGCCTTGATTTAGACCAAGTGATGAAAGCATATTATCAAGCTGACCAAGAGTCATTGATAAAGTATTTGTATTAGAATTAACTGAAAGTAATCTTGGATTTGTAGTCGGACTTCCAAAAATCCATTTATAGGATGAAGTTGAAGAAGATGTATCCCAGTCAAAAGTAAAATTAGTTGTACTGTTTTGTAAAGTGGAAATCCTTGTTCCTGCCGGAGGAGCAGTTAGATTAAATGAATTTAAAGGATAAGTTGAGATCAGAACCGGTGCAGTCCAGGCATTATATATCCCTGAGAAATTATCCATCCAAATAGGAAAAAGATTGCCATTACTTGAAGTCATCCCAATATAATCTCCCTGATATCCTGTAGCAATTCCTGCAACCCCGATAGACTGTGGTTTAAATCTGTGATCACTTACCTGAATATCCGACCATGAATTTCCTCCATCTAATGATCTTGAAATATAAACTTCCGATGAGTCTGATTGAGTATATCTGTCATCATAATAAACTATGTTCACTCCACCTGCTTCATCGACTCGAATTGCCGGGAACCACTGAAACTTTCCGTTATTAATTGGATCCTGATTTACTCTGATACCCGGAGACCATGTCGTGCCGCCGTTTGAAGATCTGTGCATAATAATATCAGGATCAGAACCTGCGGGAGAAATATTTTTCTCTGAAGCAACAGTATATATCCAGCCGTTCCTGACACCACCGCTTCTGTCAACATCAATTCTTGGAAAACCATTAACTCTTATACTGGACTTTGATGAGAAAATTCCTCTGATACCATTCATGTCGTATGCATTTTCAGTTACTGTCCAGTTTACGCCGCCGTCAGTAGATCTTCCAAATCCTGCAAAGTCTTCTGTAAATGGAACCCCGGCAACCGGTGCAGCCCAGATAACATAAACTTCTCCGTTTGGACCTGTTCTTATATCACATCCCTGTGAATAATGTCCTGAAGGAGGAGTGTTTATCTGCTGAGGAGTTGACCATGAAACTCCGCCGTTTGTAGTATATGAAATATCAATTGGCGGTGATCCTGATGTAAACAATGACCAGACACAATATGATCTTCCATAATAAGGACTGGTGGGGGAGTCATCTGTCCCTGCAAGATTTTTATCCTGAGATCCGGAAGCTATTGTATAATTTGATGACCATGTCGATCCGTTATCTGTAGAATAATTTCCAAACATCCCCGAAGTACTGAATCCAAGATGTGTCTGAATAAATGTTCCGTTCTTATCTATTGTGATACCGGGGTCTCCGCCCTGATTTGGAACCGGTGCTCCTCCGGCTAATTTCATTGTATCAGAGCCGCCCCATGTAATGCCGCCATCAGTAGATACATACACACCTTCACTAATAAAAAGAGTACCTGTATTATTAAAAGCATTTGAAGATCCAAACAATATCATTGGATTTGTAGGATGCCTGACTATATCAACTTCACTTTGATAACTGTTAGTCCTCGGCAATACTCTTATATTAGGTGAAACTGAAATTACCTCATAAGGAGTCTTTACATGACGGGTCTCTGTATTTGGATTTGTGAAATCATAGACCTGTGGAAGTACTGCAGAATTTATTACTCCCGGATCATATAGATTTGTTGAAAAATTATTGCTCCATTTCTCTGACTCGGGATTTTTTTGTCCGGTAATTATAAAAAATACTATAATAAGGACAGGAATTAATATAAATAATTTTCTCATTAAGGATTTCCTTTATATATAAATAATAAAAATATTTCTGTTAAAGTATTTAGTTCGAATGAAGAAATTGAAAATAAAGTTCACAAGAATTTATTTTAGGTGTTAATAAATTTTAATTAAAATAAATTAAATGTTTTTAGTACTGAATAATTTTTTATAAATTAATTTAATCAATTGTTAAATTCAATTTCCTAATTTCTTTGAAAGTTGAACATGAATATTCTGTAAAATAGTTTTTTCTTAGTCACTTTTTGTTAAAAGATTTTTACTGTTGAATAAAATTAAGAATTATTTTTCGAAAATATTTTTTTTATTTAGTCTGAATTTTTCCAAAAAATTTTATTGTTGAAAAAATTAAGATTAAATTTTCAAAATAAATATTTTTCTTTTATGAGGAAATATTTTATTTGCTGAAAATAAATTAAAATTATATTTCAGATCTGTTGCTGTTTATTTTTAAAACACATTGAAAAAATATTATTAACGACGCGCAGACCCTTTGTTTACAGATGTTTGCAGGAAAGTCTCATTTTTATTTTTTAATAAAATTCAAAATTAATTTTTGAAAATAAATTAAATCAATATTTTTTTGTTAAAATCACAATCTGAATTTTGTGATGATCGTAAAAAAAAATCTTCATGCAAATTAATATAATTGATGTTTTAAGTTAATAACTTTATATTTGTAAGAATTTTTTTAACTAAATAAAAAAAAATAAAATGGCTAAAAAAGTTTTACCAACTAAAAAAGCAGCAGTAAAAAAAGCAGCAGTAAAAAAAGCAGTAGTTAAAAATGCTGTTAAAAAAGCTGCAGTAAAAAAAGCTGTTAAAAAAGCAGTAGTAAAAAAAGCTGTTAAAAAAGCAGTAGTTAAAAATGCTGTTAAAAAAGCAGCAGTAAAAAAAGCAGTAGTTAAAAAAGCTGTTAAAAATGCTGCAGTAAAAAAAGCTGTTAAGAAAGCTTTAAAATAAACTTAACGGTTATTGATTTGTAAAAGCAATAAAACTGATTAAAAAATCTTAACAGTAAAAAATTCATAACAGATATTTATTCAGTATTTTTATATTATTTCACCTTCTGCTTGAAATTAAAGTAGAAGGTGTTTTTATTTGATCTGTAAAATTGATCTGAAGATCTTCCCGAATATTTTAATCAATGTTTTTCGGTAAAGAATAATTGTTGTTACTGAATATGTTAATTGAAAAAGCGTTTGAAATTAGTTAAGTTGTACCCGTTAATGATATATTATTTACAAACTAAAATTATTTATGAGCGAAGTAAAGCAAACTTCACACACAATATTCCCACCGGCAGGTTCATGGAATAATGCAGGAGAGAAATCTCATTCAATATTCCCGCCAGCAGGTTCATGGAATTCGGCAAGTGAAAAGTCACATTCGATTTTTCCACCGGCTGGATCTTGGGATAATGCAAGTGAGAAATCACATTCGATTTTCCCACCTGCAGGGTCGTGGGATTGTGCTGCAGAAAAGTCTCATTCAATTTTTCCACCGGCAGGTTCATGGGATAATGCTTCTGAAAAGTCGCACTCAATTTTTCCACCCGCCGGATCCTGGAAATAATGATGTAACTTAGTTTTTTATTAAAGTCCCGTTCATGAAAATTGACGGGACTTTTTTTTAAATATTTTTAAATTTTTTTTAAGAATGACAGATAGAAAAAAAACAATAAAATTAAAATGTGATCTGCTTATAAATGGGGTCAGATTAAATGAACTTAGAAGTGACCTGGTCGAAACACAGGGATGGGATAGAGACAGAGCTGTAAAATTTCTTCCTGCTGAAATAAAACTGGACGGCAATGTTTATGTGCAGGTAAGAGAAAATCCTGAAGCAAATTTCAGGATCAGAATATCAGAGAGTGATCTAACAATAGAAGATAAAGTTGGAAATGTAATTACAAGCGGTGAGTTTGTGTCACTGCCTCCATTCTCAAAAAGCTATACAAATGATCTTACACCATTTGAAAAAGTTGTAGTCTATAACGGAATGTGTAATCTGAATTTTACCTGGAATTATTATTGCGACTATTTCAGGACCGGTACTGAGTGCAGATTTTGTAATCTTACACCAGCTCAGGATTTTTATCCAGATGAAAATATTTCTAACGCAAGAAAAACTGCTTCACAGGTTGCTGACGTAATCGAAAAAGCAAAAAAATATCATACAGATCCGAGATCAATTTTAACAAGAGGAACTCCTCCCGATAAACAGGGACTTGGAGGAACTGTACAGATTCTTGAAGAATTATCAAAAAGATTTCCCTATAAAAATGACAGAGAAAGAACAAAGCTGCTCATGACAATTTCTCCGACAAAAAATATTGATGATGTAAAATTATTATATGATCTTGGACTGCATTCTGTGTCTTATAATTTTGAAGTTTTTGACAAAGGATACTGGAAGGCAATTGTACCCGGAAAAGATGAGAATATCGGAAGAGAGCTATGGGAAGAATCACTTATAACTGCTGTAAAGCATTTTGGAGAGGGTAAAGTATTTACTGCAATGATTGCCGGACTTGAACCTGCCAAGACTTTACTTGAAGGTGTTCACTGGTGCTGTGACAGGGGAATTGTACCGATCATCGTTCCATTCAGTCCAGAAACGGGAAGTCAGTTTGAAGGGTTCAGATCGCCGACTTATAAATGGATGTTTGATACTCATTACCAAGCTGCAGAAATAATGTCAGAGAAACTGCCGTTTATTTCCACTTCAGATTACTGGAAATATGATGCTCCAATTTGCGCTGAATGTTTTACAGGTGGATTTTTGTTTGACATCATAAAAGAGAATGCGGGAATCAATGAACCTCATTCATGCTGTGAGCTTTCAAAGGAAATTTTAAATATCAATGTTCCAGAATCAAATACCTGATCGAATTTATTAATTAGAATTTATTAAGATTCAACAAAGTAAAATATGACTTTAGATGAAGCCATCAGATTAAAAACAGAATTACTTATCAAAGGACTTACATTTTCTGATGAAGCATTATTAACTGTTGGACAAGGTGGACTTGAAAAAGTTTTCTGGGTATTTGAAATGACACCATCTACTCATAAGGGTACAGGTGACGGAACAAGACCTTTGCCAAATGATATGCTGCTTCCGCATGATCTTTATGCAGATGTAAGATACAGTCCGGATTCACCGTTTAGGGTACACAAAAGTGGTGATGCAGTAATTCTTTTAAAGAATGGTAAAGAACTTTGTGAAGTCCGGTGGCCAAAGAGACCTGATTTTTATGATATGAAAACACGCAGCGGGGAATCTATGAAGAAAGTAGCTTCTATGCGTGGCGACTGTGGATTGAGAGTATGTTTTGATAATGCCTGTACTTATTTTGCCAAAGGTGAGCAATGTAAATTTTGTAACATTGTTCCTGCACGACAAAGAAACAGAGATCACGTCGTTACAATAAAAGAAGCAGAAGACATTTATGATGTAGTCAAAGAAGCAATAATCGATAATCCTGTCTGTTCACATTTAGCAATGACTGCAGGTGCAGCAAAAGATGACGGACTTGGAAATCTTCCAAAGATTCTAGAAAGACTTAAGCCGCTTTTATCTGAAAAATATTTTCCCATTGTAACAGCAATTACTGCTACAAGAAATATTGAAGAGACTCAGTATCTTTGTTCCACAGGAATTAGTTCAGTTGCATTCAATCTTGAGATCTGGGATGAGAAAATTTTTAATGAGATCTGTCCGGGAAAGACAAGAAGAGTCGGGAGAGAAAGATGGATAGAATCTCTCAAAGAAGCAAGAGATCTTTTGAAACCTGCACGTGCGCTTAGCTCATTCGTAGTAGGACTTGAACCAATGGAATCAGTTTTAAAAGGTATAGATTATCTGTCATCAGAAGGAATATTTCCTATCATGAGTCCGTTCGTCCCTATGGTCGGAACTGATTATGAAGGGAAAGAAGCACCTGACACTGACTGGGTCTGGGATGTTCATGAAAAAGCTACGGAAATAATTCATAAAAATCTGCCCGATGCATTTTGTGATGAAATATGGGACGGAGATATTGGTATTTGTCCTTCCTGTACTACGACTAAATTATTTTTTGATTTTATGAGAAGAACAGTACCAAGAGATAATCCTAAAAGATTAATGTCCAATGAAAGTGTCGAAGCCTTTGTCTGAAAGTTTTCGCAGGTTATTCAGAATAATACATTTTAATTATAGAACCATTAATTTTTTCATATACTTATATTTTACTAATAATAGTTATTATAAATTATTATTTTCAACTCATTGAACATTAATCATAGTCATATAAATGAGTAAGATCAAACCTATTTATTGCTATCTGATAATTATTGCAGTTACTTACTTTGTTTTTAACAACTCACTTCAAAATGGGTTTGTATTTGATGATGAAAGTGTAGTAGTAAATAATCCTTCCATTCAAAATCCCGATAACGTTTTAAAATATTTTACAGGTGAAGAAGGTTTTCATAAAGTCATTGGTAAATATTACAGACCTATTGTGTCTTCTTCATATTTAATGGATTTCAGCATCTGGGGAATGGATCCTTATGGATTTCATCTCACTAATATTATAATACATATAATTTCCTGTCTTTTGTTATTCAGGATTTTATCGTTAATGTTCTCAAGATATAAATACAGAAATTTATTCTCCCTTTTCGGCTCGCTGATCTTTGCAGTTCATCCCATTCATACAGAAGCAGTTACATGGATATGCGGCAGGACAGATTCTATTGTAACAATGTTCTTCTTTGCGTCATTTCTTTTTTATATATTGTTTACCGGTTACAGTCATCATGGAAATATTGATAAAAGATCTGATCAAGACAATTCCGGAAATTATCTGTATCTGATTTTATCTCTTCTTTTTTATGTATTTGGACTTCTGTCAAAAGAGATGATCGTAACAATGCCCGTAATAATTTTACTTTATGATTTTGTTTACAGAAAAAAAAATCTTCAGTATCTGAAAGAAAATTATCTTTCCTATTTATTGTTTATTGCAGTCACAGGAATTTATTTATTGATCAGAGAAAGCGTATTGTCAGGTGTACCTGATCGTGACAGCTATCTCTATTTCTTTAACAAAGATACAGAAGTGGTTTTCTGGACTATGATAAAAACAATTCCTGTTTATTTCAGATTATTGTTTGCACCGTTTGGATTACTTTATCATTATAATGGCGTTATCACAGACTCTTCATCCATACTTGATTTTAGTGCCCTTTTGTCACTGATCTTTATTTTTGCATTAATTGGACTTTCTGTTTTCTTCTACAAGCGGGACAGCATAATTTCATTTTGCATACTTTTTTTTCTTGTGACACTTCTTCCTGTTATGAATATTATTCCGACTATGAACCTTATGGCAGAAAGGTTTTTGTATCTGACTTCATTTTCACTTATAGTTCTAATTACACACCTTCTAATGCTTGCCAGTAATAAAAGGGATTTTGGAATGTTAATTGTAGGTGTTTTAATAATAATAATTTCTCTTGGATATATGACATATCTAAGGAACATGGACTGGAAAACAAATGAAACATTATTTTCGTCAGCAATTGGTTATGAAGGTTCGGTAATTCTAGTCAATGAAGGAAATATATATTCTAAAAGCAAAAAATTTGATGAGGCAAAAAAGAAATATAAACGTGCAATAGAATTAAGAGATAATAATTTACTTGCACATCATAATCTGGGATTAGTTTATATGATTGAAGGAAAACTTGATTCAGCAGAGATGAGGATAAGCAGAGGCATTATGATTGATTCAAATGCAGCTGATGGTTATTATCAGCTTGCTACAATTTATAATACTCTTGGAAAAAATGAAGAAGCAATACAATTGCTTGAGAAACTTCAGACCATAAATCCGAATTACATGGATTCACCCTCTTTACTTGAAAACTTAAAAAATCCTGATTCTAAAAAAGATAAGAAAGATGATGGAAAATTTGAAATTAGTTTTCTGCAGAAGAGATCTTATCAATATTTTAATGAAAAAAAATATAAAGAAGCTATTGAGGATCTTAAAAAACTAGCCGAGCTTTCAAATGACCTTCCTTCTAAATCAGGATTTTATAATAATATAGCAATGTGTTATGCAGAGCTTAAAGATAATGATCAGACTGAAAAATATTTTTCCGAGGCAGTAAAAATAGATAAAAATAATGTGAATGCATTGAACGGTCTGGTTACCTTATATCTTAAAAAGAATGAAGTCAGCAAAGCTATGAGTAATTTAAGCAGGATCATTGAAATTAATCCGGGTGATTTGAAAGCAAAGAATACGCTGGATTCATTGATAAAAATACAGTAATATAAATAAACTATTTATAAATTAAAAAAATTTACTAATGAACTGGAATTTAATTTTAAAATTGTCTTTGTTTGGACTTCTGATGGGAGTTCTTTCAGTTTTCGGATTTATACCAACAGGTTTTGAATTTTTCCCATGGCTGATTATCGCCGTTATTTCAGGATATTTAATATCCAAACACACAACCAAGCTGGTCATAACCCAATCAGTTGTATTGGGTTTGTTTATGGGAATTATTGTCTCTGTTTTTCAAGCCGTTTTTTTTGATAAATTATTGGAAAATAACCCAGGATCTTTAGATGGTTTTAAGGAAATTCCAATGTCTATGGAACCTCAGTATGTAATACTTTTCATGGGACCTTTTATTGGAATAATTTTTGGAATTGTAATAGGTTTGATTGCATTAGGTTTTAGGAAAATGAAAAAATAGAATTTCAATAATTTAATTTTGATATTATGAAAAACTTTTACATTCTTATATTTATTCTGATGTTCTTTCTTTCGGCTAATGTACAATCACAGGTACCTGAAAGATTTTCAAAACCTCATGACGAAGTAGAGCAAATTTTCTGGAACAAGAAAAAAAATACCTTATCATTTTCTGATCATATCCCGAATTATAACTCAGTTCTCTTTACAAATACTAACATTTCAAGAGACAGCTTTCCGCAGAATGAAACATCCGTGAAAATCAGTAAAACAGATCCAAACAGAGTAGTAGCAGCATGGAGAGATTTCAGACAAGGCGTTAGTCCGGCAAATAGAAGAGTCGGTTACAGTTATTCCACTGACGGTGGAGTTACGTGGTCGGTAAGTCAGTTACTTGATTCAACAGTCTTTCCTGATTTTCCGAGAAACAGTGACCCTGTAGTTGCTGTCGATACAGCAGGAAATTTTTACATTGCTGTAATTACTGTCGGACAGAATCTTGCTCTTGCAATTTATAAATCCACTGATGGCGGAGTTACATTCCCGATATCCACTATAGTAGCTAATGATGGTACAGAAGACAAAGAATGGCTTGAGACAGATTTTACTCCGGGGAGTCCATATTATAATAATCTTTATATCAGCTGGACAAGATTCAGCGGCAACTCAGGTATCAAGCTCACACGGTCTACAAACTCAGGATCAAACTGGTCTAATGCAGTTGCAATTGCTGACCCTTCAAGTCCGGGCCAGGGTTCAGATCTTGCAATAGGGCTTGACGGAGAGATCTATGTCACATGGGTCGGTGGGACAGCTACACAGGATTATATTTATTTTGACAAGTCCACTGACGGCGGATTATCGTTCGGAACGGACAGAGTTATTCAGCAGGGGCTTACTCCTACAATTCCAATTACGTCCAGTGGTGTCACTTTTCCTTCTATAGATACTGATGTTTCAGGAGGAGCGAATAACGGGAATATATATTTAGTATGGTGCGACGGCAGAAATGGTGATGCTGACATTTTTCTTACAAGATCAACTAACAAAGGTGCTAACTGGTCTTCTCCTCTCAGAGTAAATAACGATCCTGTAAGCAACGGAAAAATGCAATGCTGGCCGTGGCTTGCAGTGAGTGATTCAGGAAATATCGCAGTCATTTTTTATGATACAAGAAATACATCTGCCAATAATATAGTCGAAGCATATCTTGCATTATCAACTGATGGAGGACTTTCATTTACAAACACTCCACTAAGTGATGTTCCTTCGCCTACCATCCAGCCAAATTCGGATATCCGGTTCGGTGATTATATAGGAATAGATTATTATGGTGGAAAGATAGTACCCGTATGGACTGATGAAAGAACCGGCGGATTTAATATGGAATGTTATACTGCTGTTGTCGATGGTACAGTCGGTGTTTCTCATATAAATAATTTGGTACCTGATGAATTTGTGCTTAGCCAAAATTATCCTAACCCGTTTAACCCGGAAACTAAGATTGCATATTCAATTCCTGTAAAAGGTCATGTCTCATTGAAAATATATAACTCTATTGGAAAAGAAGTCGCCTCTCTTGTAAACAGGTCTCAGAATTCCGGTAACTATGAGGTCAGGTTTGACGGTGCTTCATTAAACAGCGGAGTTTATTTTTATAAAATTCAGGTTAATGATTTTGTTCAGACAAAGAAAATGATTCTTTTGAAATAAATTAAACTGACTAAATACAATTTGTCAGACAGTTAATTTTTCTATTCCGCAGAGATAAATAATTTCTCTGCGGGATTTTTTTATTAAAAACAGAAGATCATTTATCATCAAAATTAAATTTATCCTAAAACCCTGTGATATAATCAAATCGGGGTTTCATTAAATTTATAAACAAAAAATTATTTTTCATATTAAACTTTATTCAAATGGATGTTAACCACTATTAAAAAAAGAAAATTATTTCAAATCATACTTAATTTAATAGATTAAATTTCTATTTTAGTCAAATAAAAATTTTAAATTAGGTTTTTTAAAAACGTCTAAAGATCGGGTAATCAAATTTTACTAAGCTATTGAGCGCAGTATCCTCCAGAAAAATAAGTATTATAAAAGGTATATCATGGCGGATAGTCGGAACGCTGGATACAATTTTCCTTGCATGGCTCTTTACAGGAAATCTTAATTTTGCAATTAAGATTGGCGGCATAGAGCTGATCACAAAAATTGCATTATATTATTTTCATGAAAGATTATGGAATTTTCTGAAGATCGGTAATAAAGTATTAGGTGAAAATAATGGAGTAAAAGTATATACAGATAAGCACTGGAAGAGTATTGCAAAAAGCATCAGCTGGAGAATTTTAGGTACTATTGATACCATGATCATTTCATATTTTGTTACCGGCAGTATAAACAGAGCTTTGGAAATTGGATTTACGGAAGTCTTTACTAAAATGCTGTTGTATTATATTCATGAAAGAATCTGGCTTAAATTCACTAACAGATCTGCAGATAAATCTCCGCATTACTAATCCACTTTTGAAATACTATTAGCAGCAGTAATTATGGATTTGTTTATTTCTGAAAATAATTAATTTAGAAAATAATAATGAATGTAATAAACCTGGACAAAAAGTTTAAAGCGTTCTCCGATCATTTCAGTCCAAAGATCATTGCAGAGCTGAATGGTCAGCATGTAAAGTTAGGAAAATTCATTGGTGACTTTGTATGGCATAAGCATGACAATGAAGATGAAATGTTCCTTGTGATCAAAGGAAAATTTTATATGGATATCAAAACAAAAGAGGGGAATGAAGTTTTGCAAAAAACACTTGAACTTAATGAAGGTGAAATGATCGTCATTCCAAAAGGTGTAGAGCACAGACCGCATAGTAATGAGGAAGTACAGGTTATGCTGTTTGAGCCTGCAGGTACTCTGAATACAGGAGATGTGAATAACGCAATGACAAAGAAAGATCCTGAATGGATCTGACTTTATATGTGTTCACAATTCCAATTAATCCCGGTACAATTTTTGAAACTAATAAATAAAAAGCATCCGTCAAAATTGAAAATCAGTTTTAATGGATGCTCTCTGAATTTGAATCTTTGTAATAAAATCAGTTATAGAAACTTATCTTAAAAAATATTTCTAAAAGATCTTATTAACAGTCAGTGTAATGGAGTTGGTGACTTCATTAGCGCTGGTCCT
Source organism: Ignavibacteria bacterium (assembly GCA_035443185.1). GTDB lineage: Bacteria > Bacteroidota > Ignavibacteria > Tepidaquicellales > Tepidaquicellaceae > UBA2330. Next base: position 24,552 of record DAORRV010000038.1, read on the forward strand.
TCCGATCAGTTCACCTGATGTTGAAAATGGTCCTTTCGAATTTGAAAACGGTGCTTTAAAATCATTAACCTGTGTCTGGGTTGAATTAAAAGTATAGCTAAGATCTAAGAACAATGACTGACTTAAAAAATACGTACCGCCTGCAGTTGCAGCAAAACCCCAGACCCAGTTTGTACTCGAAAAATCTGTGGGTTCACCTGAGATATTAACAGTGTCATTCTGAATAAAAGCATACCCGACTACATCGTTAACTTCTTCTTTGGTTTCAGACATTGAAATTCCCGCTCCAAGATAAAAAAATGTTTTACCCGACGAGATACCAAAATAAGGAGTAAATGAAAACTGATGATTAAGGCTGTATTGAAATGACTGAACGACAGCGACACCTTCGAAAGTATCGCCGCTGGAATTTGAACCGAATTGAGGAATCTCAAGGACAGGACTTGTCGATGTAGTACCCACATAGCTGTATGAGAGTTTTGATCCCCACAGCCAGCTGCTATTATTGAACTTCTGAAAATAACCAACCTGTAGTGTAGGGCCTAATTTACTTTCGGAATCAGGTGTTATCGAAAAAGGACCTTTTGCGCTGCCGGTCTGAACTTTATTTCCATTTATATAAATTTCAGAAAGTCCGAGCGTATTAGCATCCACCTGGCTGAAATTCACAAAAGAATAGTTGCCTCCAAGTCCACCGTAAAATCCATACTTTGGAACTTCTGATTTTTGTGCAAAGGATGAAACTGAAAAAGCAAGCAGAGTAAACAATAGAATAAATTTATTCAAAATTTAATATAGGGGGTTATGAAATATTTTTAATATACAAAATAATGTTACAAATGTATTATTGCAATTACTTCTGTCATTTATATCTATAGAAACAGTTTCAGAATATGATTGGAAATTTTTAGTTTGAAAAATAAATATTTATGAATTCTCTCAAGCTAAAGCATACGGCTTCTAATCTTACGGCTAAAAACAATCTTATAATATTTATAATAAAATTTATTTAATCAAAACCATCCGCTTTGTCTCAGCAAAATCTCCCGCTTCCAATTTATAAAAATAAACTCCGCTTGGGAAATTACTTCCGTCGAATGAGACAGAGTAGCTGCCTGCAGTTTGCTTTTCATTTACCAGGGTCGAAACTTCATTCCCCAATACATCAAAGACTTTCAGCGAAACATCATTGTACACTGTACATTGATATTTTATAATTGTCATTGGGTTAAATGGGTTTGGAAAATTGTCGAAAAGTCTGTACTGATCGGGTACTTCTGTGGAAATTTGTCTGATATTTGTGATGTACTGATCATAAACTAAATATAATCCTCTTTCAGTAACTACATAAATAGAATCGAGTTCTGGTCGGGCTTTAAAAACTCCATAGATATGAAAATTGGGAATGCTATTATTATAAACAGAAAAATTAATACCTGCGTTAGTAGAAACATATAAGACTGAACCTATTCCGGCATAATAAATTTCTTTCCGTGAAGGATGAAATTCCAGGCAGTTAATATTTCCCGGCAAACTACTCAGCTGACTCCAGTTAAAACCCTTGTCAGATGATTTATATAAATCTGTTCCGTTGAATGTTACTATTGTATCAGAGCTTTTAAAAAATAATGTATTTGATGAGCTGAAGTTATTTCCCGTATGATTAAAACTAATTCCATTATCAGTGCTGATCAGTATTGAGTTTTGAGAAGTTATTAAGTATAAATAATTTTCATCATAAGGATTTAAAATTATATCGCGTAAGTTACCGGGTGTTCCCGGGACATAATTCCAGCTGATTCCTCTGTTAACAGTTTTATACAGAGAATCATTAATCAAAGAATATATAAAGTTGTCATTAAAAGGAGATATTCTAATAACAGTTGCCTTGAGATTATTACTATTTCCTGAGTTTGTAACTACAGAGTGTAATTCAGGTGGAGTGCAGTTGACCCCTGCCATTCTACTGAAATATTTTATTGCAAAGTTAGAATCCTGATTTGAAACATCAAATTCTTTCGGTCTGTAAAAAATACAACTTTCAGTAAGAATAAAATCTGTACAAATAATAGGATCAAAGAATCCATCGAATGGTTTGAATGTGTTATTTGTCCGTGCATTTAATTTATAAGTTCTGAAAATTGCTGAGTCATTACATCCGATGAACGGAGCACCTGTTATTCCCCATGTCTGAAAGAAAAGTACTCTTTCATTGTTAATATTTATTATTTTAGATTTATCAATTAACACGTCATGAACCAAGATCCAGTTCTGCCCTATTGATTTATCCGCAGTACAGGTAAAAATGCAAATTAAAATTGTAATTCTTTTTAAAATTGAAATCATTTTTTAAATCTCCAATAGTTATAAATTAAATTGATAAAATTTTTCATTTTACTATGACCATTCTCTTTGTATCTATAAAATCTCCAGCCGTCAGCTTATAAAAGTAAACCCCGCTCGGAAAATTAATTCCGTCAAATGTGACTGAGTAGCTGCCTGCAGTTTGCTTTTCATTTACCAGTGTCGAAACTTCATTTCCCAAAACATCAAAAACTTTGATACTCACCAAATCAATCGTAACCCGTAACTCGTAATTGATCACTGTCTTTGGGTTAAATGGGTTTGGGTAGTTTTGAGAAAGTGAATATTTTTCCGGAATTTTTGTACTGATCTGATTTATATCTGTCAATGTAGTATCACCATATACAATGCCGTTAACAACACATCCTAAAAGTGTATAAGTCGTAGGTAAAGGATCTCCCAATTCCATAAAGTAAATCCCAATATTCTCTGCGTATTTTCTACTATCTGCAGTAAGTACGATCACCGGACCAAATTCCTTTTTTGCATATGTGTTTCCGAAAAGTTCAATACTTCCTGTTTCCACACACTTTCTTTTTACATTTCCGCAGAAGTTTGTACTGTCATTTTTATTTGATGCAATTGAGTCTACGAGAATTTCGCCCGGGCTGTAAGCACATCCACCTCCATTAGAATAATTATAAATATTTCCGGATAATGAATCTATCCTGAACCATTGAGAAAGACCGGGGAAATTACACTGATAATATTTTTTCGAATTAATAACCGAATCTTTTGTGACAGTAACTTTGAATTTACCTCCGCTTGATATTTCAATCCAGCTGTAAGTCCAGGAATTACCGACTTTTAATGGCAGGTATTCCGGAAATCCTGAATACGAATATCCGGGCATTGAATAAATAATTAAAATGATTAATAGTATTTTTTTCAAAGTTATTAATTTTATTTTAATAGAATCATACTTTTAGTTTTAGAAAAATTGCCTGCCTCAAGCTTATAAAAATAAACTCCGCTCGAAAAATTACTTCCGTCAAATGTGACTGAGTAGCTGCCTGCGTTTTGCTTTTCATTTACCAAAGTCGAAACTTCATTCCCCAATACATCAAAGACTTTCAGACTAACTAAATCGTCATTTGAATTTTGTATCTTATAATTGATAATAGTGTTGGGATTAAATGGATTTGGAAAATTCTGAGATATAGAATACGATGAAGGTATTTCAATTCCTGTTTGAGTTACTCCTGTTAAATTATTCAGTCGATCGTAATATAGTTTGTTTCCTGTTCCGTTTGCGCCGACCCAAATTGCACCTGCATCTCCGCCTGTATCATAATATTCAATCAAAGTAGGAATGAATCCTATAGCAGAATAAACCGGTGGATGTTCGCTAGTTTGTATTGGTTCTGAAAAAACAGAAGAAGTAGAATTCGAAGCTGATGAATAATACATTTTATCGGAAACATTTGTTGGAGGACCTGTCTGTAAACTATCCGAATAATAAATTATCCCGACGCCACCATCATTCAAACTATAATATTTTGCATCAAACCAAAATTCATCTCTGCCGGGCATGGATCCAATTGTAATTGGAGCTCCGTAAGTCATACCACCGTCATTGCTCAAAATACAGTTAATATCTTTGCTTCCCGAAATACCTGAAGTATAAAACAGCCAGGCATTCGATCCGTATCGAACAGCTTCAAACTGGTCTTTGGGAGTACCTGCAGGAATAGGCGAAGTGAATGTACCTTCTACTACAAGTGTTCCGGGTACGGATTCTCTGTATCGGACATTCCTTATGATAGAACTCAAAGTATCTGTAAATGGACCCCCGTAATAATTAACAATTGCAGTATCACCGGTTGCAGACATTGATATTCCGGGATGTGCAGCATTTGATGAAAGAAATATTCCTCCACCCCAATTAATGCCACCATCTGCTGAACCGAATATTCTCACTTGATTATTTATATAAAGATCTATTATGATATAGATACTTCCGGAAGATGAAGTAGTAGCGTCAAAGTCTCCTATATTAGTATAATTTGTAAAAGTACCCAATGTCCCGCTGACCGGATTCAAAACCCTGACAGTTCCATTTGCAAGGAAAACACAATAGACTGAATCAAGAGCGGTTCTGACCATTTTTGTCTTAGTGATAATCACTGCAGGACTTATCCCGGCAATTTTAGACCAGTTCATTCCATTATTTGTTGAGGTCAGTATTGTAAGACCTTCATTCAGTCCGGGAGAAAAGTTTGTATCTGGAACAGAGACATAAATAGTAGAAGCGGAATTCTTATAAACTCCTGATGGTCTGCCCATTGGTTCTGTGTCTGATACTACATAGTCGGATCCCCATTCGACATTTTCGTAATAAGGAACCGGCGGATCGTAAATTTTAACGGAAAGTTCCTGAGCTTGTATATATGTTGTAAAAATAAAAATGGAAATAAAAAGTGTAATTAAATTTTTCAAAACAATTCTCCTTTTTGTTTAAGTATTTTATAAAATAAATTATTATTCTGTATAAATTAACCCCGCCCGGAAAATTACTTAAGTCGAATGTGACTGAATAACTGCCGGCAGTTTGTTTTACATTTATTAAGCTCGAAATTTAATTCCCTAATATATCTTAAATTTTTTACGATGAATATTTTATAAGTTGAATTCGCGCAAGGTATAGCATGCGGCTACAATTAAATCCCTAAAATTTTTGTAATCTGTCATTTGTAATATGTCATTTGTAATTTGAAATTTATTTTAATAAAACCATCCGTTTTGTCTCAGCAAAATCTCCCGCTTCCAATTTATAGAAATAAACCCCGCTGGGGAAATTACTTCCGTCGAATGTGACAGTGTAGCTGCCGGGAGTTTGTTTTTCATTTACCAGAGTCGAAACTTCATTCCCCAAAACATCAAAGACTTTTATACTGACCAGATCACTCGTAACCCGTAACTCGTAATTGATCACTGTTTTTGGATTAAAGGGGTTTGGATAATTCTGCGAAAGCGAATATCTATCTAGGAGAATATTTCCTGTTTCAGAAATGCCGGTATTTCTGACAATCACAGATTTACCATATAAACTGCTTCTGCCTGAAGAATCTTTGTTGTAAATAACCCAGATCAGAAAATCATAGTTTTGAAAATAAATTCCATTGCTCATTGTCATAGATGTTTTGTCAGGATCTCCGGAAATTATCACAGTGTCTTTCTGAGAAGCATAAGTACTATTTAAAATTAATCTGTTAATACCGGAATAATTTTCTTTGTATGCAATCGCATCAGAATAAATATATCCGTCTAAAGTAATCAGATTATTGAAAAATCTTTGAAGTGAAGTATTGTCAGCGCTATCGTTGAAGTCATTAATTGTTATAAGAGAATTGTCATGAAGAGAATAGATATTCCAATATCCGGATTGATTTGATTCGAATAAAGGGATCTCATCAACATAAGTGGTCATAAAACCTGCATTCCTGACATCTCCGACTCCGTAAACAGTTTCAGGATTACTCCAGATATTTCCAAAATTCAGATTCCTTTTATAAAGATGGAAAGTACTGTCAGTATTTTGCTTCTCATAAGTAACCTGCTTTTTAATATTAAAAATATTTTCTAAAATTTTAGGAGTTTTGCATACAGACATTTCTCCGTCTGTTAAATTATATTCGTAATTTATAATTCCTGTATCAGCATTTACCTCTTTATATATTATGTCATTGGAAGATTCATAGACTACTGAATAATTCAGACTATCAATAGATGCAACATCAGGATTGTGACATTGCGCAGAGGAGTCAATTATGAAAGGAGATTGCCATCCTGTATTGATATTGAAATAGCATCCTACTATATAAATAAGAGAATCTCTTTGACTTTCCCAGACTGCAAATGCATGTTTGTAAATACTGTGATTATAATAATCCCCGATACAGATTACCGGATTCTTGTCATTAAAATCTCCTGATGAAATATATACAGTGTTTCCGGTAATTCCGGATGTGTCTATATTTACAACGCAGATTCTTGAAACTGAATCATTTTCAGAATTTTTTCTTTCGAAGATCAAAGTTTCAAAAGTATTATTGTTAAATGAAATATTAAATTTATCTCTTATATAATCCGGATTGCTGTCATAATATCCTTCGGTTAATTTTCTTTCCGGACTCCATTGATAAGAGTGTTGAGATTTAACAGTACTATAAAGTACAATTTGTAAAAGTAATAATAAAATAATTTTACATAAATATTTCATATTGTTTTAATTTTAATTCAATTTTAATTTTATTTTAACAATATCATTCTCTTAGTTTCAGAAAATTCACCCGCA
>DAORRV010000039.1:0-30010 GCA_035443185.1 Ignavibacteria bacterium
AGCCATTGATAAATTAATTCTTATTGACCGGTAATTTTTTTTACAGATTTATTTTACTATTTTAATCAATAAAATAATTCAATAGATCTGAGAATGTTTATTTAAATTTTACAAAATGATAAAACTTTCCGAAATAAAAACCGACTGCAGATATTTCAAAGGTCATATACCATGCTCTCCAAATAAAAAATATGGTGTCGTTTGTAATAGCTGTGATTATTATGATAAGACAGATGGTAGAATTTTGATTATAAAACTGGGTGCCGCAGGCGATGTCATCAGAACCACTCCTCTGCTATTTCCCATAAGTCAGCAATATCCAAATGCAAAAATTTACTGGCTTACTTATTTTCCCGATCTTGTCCCTAAAAAAAATAGGCCCTGTGCCGACAGAGTCTTTATCTACAACCTTCAGAACGTAAACTATCTTTCTGAATTGGATTATGAACTTGTTATAAATCTTGACAAAGATCATGAAGCGATCAGCATTATGAGTAAAATTAATTCCAAAAGGAAAGAAGGTTTTACTATGAAGGACGGGCATTGTTATCCTGTTAATGAAAATGCAGTTGGGAAATTCATTACAGGATTATTTGATTCTGTTTCGATAAGTAATAAGAAAAGTTATATGGAGGAAATATTTGAAATTTGCGGATACAAATTCAAAGGAGAACGATACATACTTGATCTAAACAAAGATGCCGATCTTTTTACAAATGGAAAATATAATATCAGTAAAGATAAAGATAAATTAAATATTGGATTAAATACAGGCTGCGGTGCACGATGGATTTCCCGATTATGGAAAAATGAATACTGGGAAAAGCTGATCAATCTTTTGATGAATAAGGGATACAGGGTAATTCTTCTCGGCGGTAGTCAGGAAGATGAGAACAATAAACATCTGAGTAAGATAACCGGTGCAGATTATTTTGGTTATTTCGAACTGGAAAGTTTTATAACCCTGATGGATAAATGCGACATCATTGTTACGCAGGTAACTATGGGAATGCATATAGCCATTGCACTAAATAAAAAACTTGTACTGATGAACAATATTTTCAATCCCAATGAATTTGAATTATATGGCAATGGAATAATAGCAAGTCCCGATAAAGAATGCAAATGTTACTTTCAGCCTGAATGTACAAACAAGGAATATCAATGTATGGATCATCTGACCCCTGAAAAGATCTTTAGTGAATGTGAGAGACTGGCGGATGAATTAAAGATCAATGAGTCTGTAAAATAGCTGTATATTTAATTTGAATGCATTTGTTAAATTAGTTATCTTACACGTTTCTTAAAGGAAACTAATGCGCCCGTAGCTCAATCGGATAGAGCAACAGCCTTCTAAGCTGTAGGTTACTGGTTCGATTCCAGTCGGGCGTACTTTGGATGCGGGATTTTAAGAAAGCGGTTTTAACCGCTTTCTTTGTTTTGAGACGGGAACTTGATGTGAAGATGGTAGGATAATATTAAAGTCAGAAGAACAGGTGATATCAGATTTATCATTTCATTATTTATTTTGTTGAAATGCCTGCGATATTATCTTTTCTATGGTTACAGTTTTTTGATAATCCGTTTAGTATTCTATTACATCCTAACCTAATCACAATATACTAAGTAATTTTTTACTCAATTTTTAAAACCTTCCTAAGCCCAGGAGCAATAAATGTTTAATAATTCTTTTAGGTTCTGACTATGCAAGTGAATGACTTAACACTATATACATAATTTACTTCATTTAATTATGTATTATACCTTCTCAAGCTTTTCATAAAACCAGCTCCTGGCCGGAATAAACCCGTCCGGATTTGACAACTCTTTTCTCATAATTGCTTTCAGACTTTTTTTTCTATCCTTTTCGAGTTCCGGACAATTTGATATTTTCATAAGATCATTCATAAATCCAAGATAAAGCTGGATGCTTTTTTGCTGTTCTTCCGAAAGAATTTTCTTGTTTCGTTTATACTGTAGAAGATTATCAAGTATATACTGTATACTTTCATCTTCATCCTTTTCAAAATAAACCCTTCCCAGTAAAAACTTTGAATTTATATAATAAGTTGGATCCTTTATATCTACTTTATTCAGATATTCAAAAATATTATCATACTTTTCCAAATGGAAAAGTAGTTTTGCCTTTGCAAGATTATAAATATCCTCAGCAAAAGTCTTTTCCAAATATATTTTGTAAGTTTCAATAAAATCATCTATCCAGTCATATTTTCCTTCTGCCAGAGCAATATTCACTACGTTATTATATTCAAAATCCGTTATAATATTGTCTATCAGAAACAGATCATTTTTCATCATCCTCATATATAGTTTTATCAGATCCTTTCTGTATTTGATATGCCCGACATTTATTTTCTTGTTATAATATGCAGTAATGTAATTGTAATAATAGACTAAATTATAATTTGTAAATTTCTTTTGATTTGCTTTAAGAAATTTCAATAATGAATCAAGATAGTCGTCATTAAAAGTTTCATTCATCTTGAGTACTAAATAAATAATATAAATATTGGGATGCTCATCTCTGACATTCTTAAGATTATTTTCAATGTAACTCTTTATTTCTTCGTAGAATGTTCTGTTGAAAAACTTATCCCTGTTACGGGAACCTTCATTGTCAAACATCTCATGAAATGTATGAAGCTTTTCAAAGATAAATCGCATGTCAATGTTATCCGATTTCTCCTGAAGAATCTCAGCCTTTATATTTTTATATTTACTTTGATTATGACTATAATACTCACTCAATAAATTTACTTCATTGTTATAATAATCTTCATCTTTTGAAAATAAATTTTTCTGACTTTTACTAAACTCATTAAAATCATATTCAAACCTCTTGTCCATTCCCCTTTTTCTCAATGAGTTTAACAGTAGAATTCTATTCCTCACATTATCAGATTCAAATTCGATCTGCATTATAAATCTATCTATCACCTTATTAAAATCTGACATTAATTTTCTGATCTTTACATCATTTATTTTTTTTTCATTAAAAACCTTGGATGAGATCACAGATTTTGAAGAGTTTTTTTTATTAATATCCGGATAAAGTGCAATCAGAAAGTCAGTTAATTTTAACAGATTTTTATTTGAATTATAGAACGGTGATTTCACGAATTTTTCAAATCGCAAGACTTCTTCGGAAGAGAACTTGTTTAAATATTCGATCATATTTTTTTAATTTTTTTTAAAAAACAACTTTTTTTTCAGAAAAAAATTTTTAGTCAATTCTCACAAACCCTTTATTAACAGTACTTTGGAAGGGGTCAAAAACCGTTTTTTCACAAATGGTCTTTTTTACCATTTGACTCGTGTCTGTTTTTTTTATAATTTTGTCAAGCTTCTTAATTGAAGATGTAGTTTAAAAAAAGTTCTAAGAAATTAAAAGATTTTAAATTTACCGGTAAAATTTTAAAATCAAAAAAAGAACATTTAATGAACTACTAAAAGCAACAGAGTTAATTTAAAAATCCTGAGGAAGAAACAAAATGAAAAATTTAGAAACAATTTTTAACAAGATTTATTTTTTAAATAATTAAAAAGGACAAAAATGAAAAAGCGAGCATTTTTAAGTTTAGTTATCTTAACAGTACTTTTAACTTCCCTTTTAACAAGTGAAATATTTTCAAAGACAGTTTCACTTACAAACAGCAAAGGAAACAAACTATACCCAGTTACTTCAGAGCTGATCTCTGACAGATTCGGAGCGGAGATTTTAATAATCTGGACAGAGGAATCCGACAACGGTACTTTATATGCACAAAAACTCAATCCCGACGGAAGTATTGCCTGGGGAGATTTTGGAAAAATACTAATAAGTAATATTGGTTTTTCTAATGATTTCCCAATTATACATCCGGATCAGACAGGAGGAGCTGTTATAATTTTTAATCTTATTTCAGCTAATAAAGAAGAAATAGTTGCTCTGAAAATTAATTTTGATGGAAGTATAGAAAGTCCAGTTTCAATTTCCGGTATCTTGCCCGGAAATAACTCCAGCCCCTCGTCAGTTGTCACCGAACATGATTTAATTGTCATTACTTGGGAGAACTATTATGACGGACAATACGACATCTATGCACAGGCAATTGATTACAACGTGAATAAGATATGGAATGATGAACAGCCTGCAAAAGTATGTGACTATGAAAATGATCAGAGAAAACCAACTTTGGCGACTGACGGAATGGGCGGAGTTTTTGTAATATGGCTTGATAACAGAAATGCATTTGAAAGTAACTTACCTTATCGACAGGATCTCTATGCTTCAAGACTCGATCATGACGGTACTCCCTATTTGAACGGGCATAAAGGAAATCTGATACTAAGTAATTCATTTAATAGTATATCAGATAATACAGGTTTCAATTCCCCGAGAAAAGAAGTTTTTTATAATCATAATGTCATTTCTTCTGACAATGGTACTATTCTTTTGGCTTCTGATATGTTCAAAGAAGGACGGGAATTTATAAAACTATTAAAGATTAATACAAATCTTCAGGTAACTGATGATAAAGAAATTTTAGGAAAAGAAAGAACCGGTGATGTAAGAATTTATTCGAATGGGAATTATGGGGCATTTTTAGTATGGAAGGATAAGTCTTTTAATTCAAACCTGATAATGGGTGGTGAATTTGATAAGAATTTAAATACTTCATATCCTGAAAATGGAGATATACTTTCCTGTGAACAATCTAAAGGAACCGAAGAAAGAATACTGCCGGATATTAGAATTAAAAATTCAATGACAGTTTATAATAATAATTTCTTTATAAACTGGACAAATACAGATGCTAACAGATTATTTATTTCCAATATGAATTTAACTGACGAATCCTATCTATGTATCAACACTACTGAAATTCAAAACAGCATAGATGACGGAGAATATACTTCATTTACATCACAGTCGGATAAACTTGTGATTGTATACAAATACTTCAACAACATTTTCGCAGAAATTAGGGAATTAAACGAAGCAACAAAATATGAAAGAACAATCGGCTACCGATTGGGTAATTTCCCTAATCCCTTCAATCCAACTACGAGCATTAACTTCTTTATTCCCAAAGATGGATTCGTCAGTTTAAAAGTATATGATATTACAGGAAAGGAAGTGAGGACCATATTAAACGGTTTCAAACCAAGCGGTGAACATAAAGTTACGTTCACTGCGAATGAACTATCTTCAGGTGCATATTTTTACAGACTCGATGCAAATGGAATTATATTAACAAGAAGGATGACTATACTAAAGTAAATTTGCTTGCTTGCTTTCCGCTAAATCCGGATGCTCCTTAACAGGAGCTCCGGGTTTTTTTTTATATTCCATCTTACATACATAAATTCGATTCTTTTTTAAGATCCAATTGTATTCATTTTCTTTAGATTTTCCAAAATTACAATTACAAATTTTACCTCTAAGATTCAAAGGCTCAAAGAATTTAACTTTTATGTTTTTAAACTTTGAGTCTTGGAGTCTTGGAGTCTTGGAGTCTTAGAGGTAAATCCAAAGTTTTAAGACCAGCAATATTAAAAAAAATGAGTTAATAATGTTTCATATTAAAAAGATACTTTATAATTCAATACTTTAAATTCCTTATGCTATTTGTTATATTTGCATATCTTTTAAATCATTGATGAATATTTCTATTATTTTAGCACAAAAAACCAGTAAGATTATTTTTTCACTTTTGATCTTTCTGAATTCAGTTTCTATTTCTGCACAGATAAAAGTTTTTGAAAGACCGGTTGAGACAGATATTTCTGATGTCGGATTATTTTTTAACAGTGAAACCCGTGAGAAAATAAGTCTCAATGGTCCGTGGGAAGCATCATTTAATGAAGGCAAATCTTATTCAACTTTCAATGTCCCTCTTGCATATGATTTTTCAGGCAAAGCTTTTTTCAAAAAAAAGATCACAATCGATCCGGAGATCCTGAAAACAAAAAGTTTTATTTTTGTTGCTGAAGGGATCAATTATGAAACTGAGATCAAAATTAATAATAATTTCGTTTCCAGTCATACAGGGGGTTATTCTCCAATAATAGTACCACTTTCGGATGGTGTAGTCACAGCTCAGACTGAGATCACAGTAAGTATTAACAGCATCCTGAATTTCAAAAATACAACTCCTCTTTCAGACCAGATTAATTATTCAAGAGTTTTTGGCGGAATCAATAAGGATATATATTTAATTACTGTTCCAAAAGTTTTTGTATTTAATAATTTCATTAAATATAATATAGATAATCTCTTATCTGTAAAATTCACAAATTATATAGAGATAAAGTCCACTTTATTAAAGGACTTTGATGACTCAGTTTCTGCAAATGAATTTTTTATAAAATCAAAGCTGACCAGAAAATCTAATCAGGAAGAAATATTTACGTCTGAGCCGGTCCAGTTTGAAATGGTGGACAACAATACAATTAAAATTGAGAATTTTATTTCCATCAGCAACCCGGTATTATGGTCGCCTGAAACTCCTGAACTTTATTCCCTAAATATTCAGATAACAGATAAGACAGGTAACATTATAGACGAAAGTATCTCAGAGACCGGCTTTAATGACCTTACAAAAAGTAATGACCAGATATTTCAAAGCGGGAAACAGATCAGTCTTAAAGGTATAAATTATTACGAAGACATGCCGGGGATTGCATCTGCTCTGTCTTATAGAGAAGTTGAAAAGGATCTGCAAAATATAAAATCACTTGGATTTAATGCTGTCAGAGTACCTGGCAGGACTTCACATCCTTATATAGTAAATGTATGCAACCGAATTGGGTTATTTCTGCTGCAGGAGATTCCGCTAAATGAAATTTCGACACATTATTTTAATGAAGAAAGATTTGTAAATTCAGTTTTGGATTATCTTACTGAGATAATTAAAAGGGACAGAAATGAACCGAGCATTTTTGCCTGGGGACTTGGCAATGACTTTGATGTTTCTTCAAGTACTTCTTTAGAATATGTAAAATCAGCAGTTACTATAATTGACTCTTTGAACAGCAGATTTAAATATTACACCTCCAGACCTTTTAATTCTGATATTTGTTCCGAGCTTGTCGATTTTGTTGGCATAAATTTTTATGAAAGTGATTATAACTCTATAAAAAAAGATATTGCTGAATTAACAAATAATTCCAGCCCGGTTTCCAACAGAAAAAACAGAGCGTATTTTCTTTCATACTATGGCATCAATATTCAGAATGGCAACAGTAACGGCTTTAGTGATATCAGATCTCAGGAGTCGCAGGTAAAGTATTTTAAAGAATTATATCCTTCCGTATCAAAGTCATTTTTTGGAAATTTTATGTCATCCTATGCTGACTGGAATGCAGAAAATCCTTTGAATTATCCCTTGGATATTAATCCTCATTTAAAGACAAATGGTATTGTTACTTTTAACAGAGAGCAAAAACTTTCGACCAATTTTATTAAAAGACTTTTAAATAATGAAGATCTGTCGAGAATTCAGGAAGGGAATTTTGTAACAGAATTTCCTTATGTATTTACGATAATTGGTATTATGTTAATGATGACGTTTGCCTTTTTTATAAATAAAGACAGAAAATTCAGATCCGGTCTAGTCAGATGTCTTTATAAGCCTACTTACTTTTTTACTTTAGTAAAAGATCAGATGATTATTTCAAGAGGTTACAACTTATTACTGGCACTGAGTATTTCAATTGGTATCGGAATTTTTCTCTCTTCAGTTCTTTACTTTTTCAATGATAACAATTCCTTTGATATGCTTCTGTCAAAAATTTTCACAAATAATGAATCTAAAATATATTTCAGCGAAATCGTAAATAATAAATTTTATTTAATCTCAGCACTGTCATTTCTAAATATATTATTAACTTTCTTAATATCATTTTTTTTATATTTTATTTCATTTTATACAAAAGGAAAATCTTATTTTAAGATCATTTATACTGTTTGTATCTGGTCCACATTGCCAATGTTGATATTTTTAATAATCGGCACAGTACTATATAAGCTGGCTGAATCTAACCCTGTATACATTAAACTGTCATTATGGCTTTTTGGAATATTAATGATCTTCAGTCTGAACAGAATCATAATTGGAGCTAAAACCCTTTTTGACATCCGGACCGGAAGAGTTTACCTATATGGAATTGCAATTATTATAATATTCTTTACACTTATTTACAGTTACTTTTATTTCTTTACAGGTGCTGTAGAGACTTATGATCTGATTACAAACTTAACATCTTAATAATAATTATTTAAAATTATTGTATTTATCCAAGATAGAAATATTTGGTTTTAAATCGTTTGCAGACAAAACTACGATAGAGTTTGACAGTGGTGTATCTGCTATAGTCGGTCCAAACGGTTCAGGTAAATCAAATATTGTAGATGCATTAAGATGGGTTCTGGGCGAGCAGGGAGATAAAGTACTTCGAAGCGGTAAACGAGAAGACGTTGTATTTAATGGTACAAAATTCAGAAAGCCATTGAGTGTAGCAGAAGTTGCAGTTACAATTCAAAATAATAAAAACATCCTACCGACAGAATATTCTGAAGTTCAGATAGCAAGAAGATTTTACAGAAGCGGTGAAACCGAATACTTCCTCAACGGCACCAAAGTCCGTCTTAAGGACATAAAGGAATTATTCATTGACACAGGAATCGGTCCCGACGCTTACTCCGTCATCGAGCTAAAAATGGTTGAAACCATTTTATCAGACGTAAAACACGAAAGAAGAAAACTCTTCGAAGAAGCCGCCGGCGTCGTTTCCTACAAACATAACAGAGATCTCACATTCAACAGACTCGATGCAGTTCATGAATCACTTCACAGAGTGAACGACATTATCCGGGAAAAACAACGTAATGTAAATGCGCTCGAACGTCAGGCAAAACGAAATGAAGAAGCTAAGATCGTATCCGAAGAATTGAAATCTCTGGAACTTAAAACAGGTAAGTTTGAATATGAATCACTGGTCAGAGAGATAACAGAAATTCATGAAAAGGAAGATGATAATATAAAGCTCAAAGAATCACTTGCAATTGAAGTGAGATCAAATGATGAAAATCTTGATGTATTCAGAGCAGAACTCTCAGCTCTCGATGAGACAATTATAAAATTAACTGACGAACACGACTCTATCCGCGAATCAGCAAACATTATTGAAAGAGAAAATCTGGTTACTGAAGAAAAGATCAGCAATTTTACTGTTAATAACGACCGACTGAAAAAAGATAATGAAAATCTTCAGACAAATATTTTAAGGAATAAAGAAAAGGAAGAGGAGTTAACTCAAAATGTAAAAGTCCTTGCAAATACTATTGATATTTCTGAAGGCTCTCTTGCTGATAAAAAATCAAAAGTTGAAACAAGCATTAAAGTAATTAATGAAAAGAAAAATGAAATGCTTGAACTTGCAAAAAATGCAAAAGGATCTGTAAAAATAGTAAATGATAAAAAAGAACTTTATCAGAAAAATAAAATTACATTTGAAAATAACCTGATACAGCTGGAAAAACTTTCTTCTTTAAACTCTGAATTACTAATTCAGTCTGAAGATATAGGTAAATCAATTAATAAACTTGAATCAGATATAAACAGATTAAATGACGAACTCAAAGCTTCAGATAAAATCTTAAAGGATAAGGAAAATCAAAAAGCTGCATTAGGAAAGATTTTGGTCGCAAAGGATAAAGAGCTGCAGGAGCTTGATATTGAATTTCACAAACTTCAGAATAAAGCTGACCATCTCAGGGAGCTTTCTGAAAATATTGATGATTATGCCGAAGGAATAAAATTTCTATTACAGGAAGAGAAGGAAAAAAATATTTCTACAATTCTTGATGCTATCGAAGTGGAAGATAAATTTAAAATTGCAATCGAGACCGCACTTGGTGAGATTTCTAATTACATGATCGTAGATGATTCAAAAGATCTGAATATATTAATTGATAAACTTGATGAAAATCAAAAAGGTAAAGTTACGTTCATCTTAAATGATCTGCTGAATTTTAAGACCTTTGAATATTTTAACTTTATAGAGGAAAAACCTGATTTTATAAAAGATAAAGGTGTGTTTGGATTTGCTGATGAATTTGTAAAATGCAATGATGACAAACATCTCAGACTTATGAGATATATTCTTGATGAATATATTATTGTAGATAATTTCAAAACTGCTGAATTACTTTCTGATGATAATTATTATAAATTCATTACTCTCGAAGGTGACATTGTTACAAAAGGTTTCATCAGGTCGGGTGGTAAAGTGAATGAAGAATCTGTAAGACTTGGCAGACAAAAAGTTATAGACGCTATTGAAATTTCATTAGAATCGATCAAAGATAATGTCAGTGTTGTAAAAGAAGAGATGTCTTCCCTCAATATTGAATTTGAATCTGTACCTGTTGAAGTACAAAGTAAGATCAGCACAGATCTAAGAAATGAAATTACCCGGCTTCAGAATGAGATCTCAAAGCTTGAATTTAAGAATGAACAAATTAATAAGTCTGAAACAGCAAATGAATCTTCTTATCAATCTATTTCCGAATCTAATAAAGAACTCAGTAAAAATATAGATCTGCAGATCGCTGAACTTAATAAAGTTGAGAATGAACAATTTAATATAGATAAAGAACTTCTCTTTCTTACTGAAGAATTCAATGAAATTGAAAAGAACTTTTCACAGGAATCTTCAGATTATAATAATTTCAATCTTGAATTTACAAAACTGAAAAATGAATATAAAAATGAAGAGCAAAATAAAATTCGTATTATCAACACTATTTCATTTAATGAAAAGCAGATAAAAATAAATACTGATAATATTGTTGAGAATAATGAAAAGCTTAAGATTCTGAGTGAAACATTAGAGAGCAACAGGAGCAGACTTAAAATATTAACTGAGGAATTATCTGTCATTAACAGACGTCTTGAAGATGTGAAAATGTTATATGAGGATAAAAAAACTGAACAGCATAAGATCGACTTACTTCAAAGACAGAACAGGCTTGACTTTGATGCTGTTTCACAAAAGCTTATAAATGCACAGGTAAAGATCAAAGAGAATGAAATTAAATCCGGACAGGTAAAAGATTATATTTTCAGAAAATATGAAAAGGATATTTCTATTAATGAGAGTGTTCAAATTGATTCTTTCAGTTATGAAGACTTCGATCTCTTAATTTCAAAAAAAGAGATTGATACTCTTAGCGAAAGACTGAAAAAGCTTGGAGGCGGATATCAGCAAATGCTTTTTGAAGATTTTGAAAATGAAAAAGCAGATCTTGAAAAACTGATCGAGCAAAGAGATGATCTTCTTGAATCAGAGAAAGATATCAGAAAAACTATTGACCGAATTAATAAAGAAGCCCGAGAAAGATTTCTAACTACATTTGAACTCATCAGGGAAAATTTTATCCGAATTTTTAAAGAGCTTTTTTCAGAAGGAGATGAAGCAAATCTCAGGATCGTGCATGAAGAAACTGAAGAAGGTAAAAAAGAAGAAGATCCTCTTGAAGCAAAGATTGAGATAATTGCTAAACCCAGAGGAAAACGACCTACGTCAATTGAGTTATTGTCGGGAGGGGAAAAAACACTTACTGCGATCGCTCTTCTGTTTGCTATTTATCTTGTAAAGCCTTCACCATTTTGTGTTTTAGATGAAGTAGATGCTCCGCTTGACGTTGCTAATCTGGGAAGATTTAATAATATGATCAGAAAATTCGCAGATAATACTCAGTTCATTTTGATCACTCATAACGAAAGAACTATGGAATCTGTTGACAGACTTTATGGGGTGACTATGCAGGAAGCCGGTATTACAACTATAGTCGAGACAAAATTTAAGACTGATGAAAAGTTACAGGCTTAAGATATTTTGCGAATTCAGAATAATATTATCAGACAGTGATTCGGTTATAAATTCTTTAAAAAATTTCATCCCTGAAAATAAACTCAAAAGACTCGCTGAGATAGAAGAAAGTTATAACTCTGGAAACTTAAGTACACGTGAATACTTATCTGATTTTTTTGATCTTGTTAGTAATTTTCCTTTAGATTTTTCTGACTCTTATTTTGATCGGATAAATACAAAAAACTCATTTAATGACTTCATTTCATACTGTAAGGAAAGTGACCATGAGCTTTTTATAGTTAGTGATATTTTTGATCTATACATTAACAAAGTTTTAACACAGGGAAATATTAGTTTAAAATATTTTTCAGGGGAAATAATTAATAATCCTGACCCTGGAAAATTAGAAATTTTTTATCCCTATACAGATGATTATTGTAAGCTTTGCAATACATGCAAGAGAAATATTCTGATCAGCAATACAAATGATCTTGAAAATGAAGTATCAGTTTATATCGGTGACGGTATTTCTGACCAGTGTGTAAGCAGCTTTGCAGATATTGTATTTGCAAAAGGTAAACTTGCTTCATATTGCTGGAAAAATAATATTACTTATTTTGAATTTGATGATTTCAGTGATATTATTAATAAGCTCAGTAAGCCGGAGAATAAAAAATTTATCAAACAAAGAAATGAAGCAATAGTCAGACGCAGGGATGTTCTGATGGGCGGTTAAAAAATTTTCTTAAGAACTGTACAAATAAATAATTTATAAAAATATATTTATCATGAAAAATTTAGGCAGCATATTTTTTAAATACAGAAGTTACATTCCGTTACCATTTGTTTTCACTATGATATTATTTATGGAGCCGACACTTTACACTATCATCATTGGATTTATTATTGCTTTAACAGGAGAGATTATACGAATTTGGTCAGTCAGCTTTGCAGGCAGTGAAACTCGTACTACTTCAGGAGTCGGCGGGACTTATCTTGTAACGCAGGGTCCTTATTCTGTCATACGAAATCCATTATACCTTGGAAACATAATGATCTACATAGGTATTGGAATAATGAGCAATGCTTTATTTCCATATCTGCAGATATTTGCCTTATTCTTTTTTGCTTTTCAGTATCACTGTATAGTACTTGCCGAAGAAGAATTCCTACAGTCAAAATTCACGAATGTTTATTCCGACTATGTAAAATATGTAGGCAGGTTTTTTCCAAAATTTAAGAAACTGCCTTCACACATAATTTCTGATCTTGAACTGAATGTCAAAAGCGGATTCAAATCTGAAAGACGTTCTCTTCAGGCATTCTTAATTACTTCCGCTATAATAATTATTTACTACCTGCTTAAAGTTTGTTTCAAAGTGATCTAAAAAAGAAGCATCTAAATATTTTGAATTATTAATAAGTTAGTTTTTATATTCATTAAATATTAAATTTGTTATTTTTAAAAAACTGATCTAACATTTTAATTTTGTTTCAAATTTTGTTAGAATTACCCGCCTGTGATAAACTGCCGATAAGAAATTCTGAGCAGTGGCGTAAAGCAAAAATATATTGTTTGACGAAACCGTTAGTGCTTTTCTAACGGTTGAGAAGTTTATATTTTTGTAGCCATGCGAAAGAATTTCCGGCAAGTTATCACCAGCGGGCGACTTTTTTTGTTACTTTTTTTGCCGTTAAAAAAAAGTAAGTAGAAAAAATGGATCCTGTATATTGTATTAAAACGTATTGGACGGATTCGGTTTAGATAATTTGGAGAAGAATAAATGTAGGTTTATATTAAAGTTCTTTTGACCTTGGATGAGCTTGTCTGTAAACTTTTTTCAAACGTTCGGGAGTGATGTGTGTATAAACCTGCGTAGTGGAAAGACTTTCATGTCCGAGAAGATCTTTGACAGCGCGGATATCCGCTCCGTTATCAAGAAGATGTGTAGCAAATGAATGTCTTAAAACATGGGGAGATTTCTTACTGCTTTGTGTGACAAGAGACAAATTCTTTTTGATCATTCTGTTAATTTTCATAGGATAAAGTATCTTACCTGCATTATCCATAAACAGATTATCAATACTGTTAACATTACATATATCCCTGATCTTCAGATAATTTTTTATAGATATATCTGCTTCCCTTCCAAAAGGCACTATCCTTTCTTTCGAACCCTTTCCTTTTACTTTTATAGTTTTATTAGTCAGATCAATATTATGAAATTTTAAGTTTATTAATTCAGAAAGTCTGATACCGGTACTGTAGAATAATTCTATAATAGCTTTGT
Source organism: Ignavibacteria bacterium (assembly GCA_035443185.1). Lineage (GTDB taxonomy): Bacteria > Bacteroidota > Ignavibacteria > Tepidaquicellales > Tepidaquicellaceae > UBA2330. Next base: position 14,175 of record DAORRV010000039.1, read on the forward strand.
CAAGTATACTAAGTTCAGCCAGATATTTCTCACCAAGTAATTTATTTAACTCACTCTCGCTGAGTATAGATGGTAATTTTTTGTTAAGCTTTGGAAAGATGAGAGAAGATGAATAATTTTTTGAAATGTATTTTTTGCGGTAGAGATATTTGTAAAATGATTTTATAACAGAGATCTTTCTTGAAATACTTTTTTTCGAATATTTTCCTTTCCTTTTAAAAGGATCTGAAATTTCCGCTACATAGGATTTTAAAAAACTAAGGTCTAGATCATTAAAATCTGTTTTATCTTTTGCTGTAATGAATCCGGATTTTTCTGCATACTCAATCAGCTGTGACAGATCATTTTCATAAGAGATTACAGTATTATCGGAATAATTTCTGTTGATCTTTATATAAGTAAGAAAACTTTTTATATGATCTTCTGAACTTTTACTCAAAACAGTTCAATTAAATTAATTTAAAAAATTAATCCTTTTCTGAAAGTTCTTTTTCATTTACAGTCTCATCTTCATATCTGCTTTTACATTCAGGACATTCCAGATAATCTCCGTCTTTCTTTGAAGATTTCTTTAAGAGGTATTTGCTTTTACAATTAGTACAGTCCTGAATCACAGGCATTGTGTTTGCAATAAAATCACAGTCCGGATATTTTGTACACCCATAGAAAAATCTCCCGCCTTTTGCTTTACGCTGAAGTATTTCTCCTTTATCACATTTAGGACAAGCAATTCCCAGAGTCAGTGGTTTAATCCCTCTGCATTTCGGATAGTTAGTGCATCCATAAAATTTTCCATACTTACCGACTTTGATTGTCATTTGTGCCTGACATATATCACAGATGATACCTTTTGCCATTTCAAGATCTTTCTCTGTCGGCAATTCAAGTGGCAGTGCACCTTTACATTTCGGGAATGTTTCACAGGACAGGAACTGTCCGTTTCGGCTCCACTTCTTTATCATTTTTGCACCGGTTTCTTTTCCGCATTCGGGACAGTCGATAACTGTTTTTTCTATTAGACTTTTTTTGATCTCTGCTGCAATTGAATCCGCAACTATCAGATCAGAATTAAACGGATCGTAAAATTCATTCATAACTTTTTTATAAGAACTCTCTCCACTGGCTATTGTATCAAGTTCAGTTTCCATCTTCGCAGTAAAGTTTGCATTTATTACATCTTTGAAATGCTCAGATAAAATTTTGTTAACTGCCTTACCTAGATTTGTAGCATATAATTTTTTCTCCTTTAGCTCCACATACATTCTGTTAATTACAGTTGAGACTATTGCCGCAAATGTACTTGGTCTGCCGATACCCAATTTGTCTAACTGTTTTATCAGACTACTTTCAGTATATCTCGGAGGTGGATTTGTAAAATGCTGTTCCTGATTCAGATTAATTACTTTAAGAAAATCATCTATTGAAAGATCAGATGGGATCAGAGTTATGTCATCTTCAGCAATAGCATTATCAGGTTTATCATTTAAGTCTTCAGAATTATCCTCATACACTTTTAGGAATCCGCTGAATTTCATTACACTGCCGGTAGCTTTGAATGTATATTTATTTTTACAACCACGCGGAGAAAGAGCTGTAATAATAACTGTCTTTTGATCAAGTACTGCCTGAGACATTTGAGATGCCACAAATCTTTTCCAGATAAGATCATACAATGCAAACAGATCTTTGCCGAGCTTTTTCATATCCTCTGGTTTTCTGTTAACATCGGTAGGTCTTATCGCTTCATGTGCATCCTGAGTATTTTTCTTTTTTGTTTTAAATTCTTTTGGCTTTTCAGGTAAATAATCTTTACCATAATTTTCGTCAATGAATACTCTTGCTGAGTCTACTGCTTCTCCACTTACCCTTGTTGAATCTGTCCTCATATAAGTAATAAGTCCTACAAGTCCGTCTTCCTTATTTCCTTCAATACCTTCATATAATTTCTGCGCAAGCATCATCGTTTTCTTTGGAGAAAATCCAAGTCTGGAAGATGCTGTCTGCTGCAAAACTGAAGTAGTAAAAGGTGCAGGTGCATTTCTCTTAACTTCTTTTACCTGAATATCAGTGATCTTATATTTATTATCACGAAGCTCCTGCATTATTATATAAGCATGATCAATGTCTCTGATACATGGGTTCTCACCGTCAAATTTTAGTGTGTCGTCATTGATCTTAAATAATTTAGCTCTGAATGATTTTGAATTTCCGGATGGTTTTGAGAAAAGTCCTTCGATCGACCAGTATTCTTTTGGTTTAAATTTCTCTATCTCTTCTTCTCTCTCACATATAACTCTTAATGCCACAGACTGTACTCTACCTGCTGATAATCCAAAGTAAAAAGTTTTCCATAAAAAAGGACTTACTTTATATCCAAGTATTCTGTCCATCACTCTTCTTGCAACCTGTGCAGAAACCAGATTTTCATCTATTTTCCTGCCGCTGCTCATAGCTTTTTCAATTCCGGATTTCGTTATTTCATTAAAAAGAACTCTCTGTATCTTGTTTTTCTTATTCACGATCTCATCTGCAATATCCGAAGCAATGGCTTCTCCTTCACGGTCAGGGTCAGTCGCAATATATACTTTATCAGAAGATGATGCTAATCTTTTTAAATTGTTGATTATATTTTCTTTACCGGGGATCACACCGAAAGTTGCCGTAAAATCATCATTCTCCAGATCTACATTCATTTTACTTTTAGGAAGATCTTTGATATGTCCGACTGTTGCCTCTACTATAAAGTCTTTACCAAGGTATTTGTTAATTGTCTTTGCTTTGGAAGGTGACTCAACTATTACTAAAGATTTTTTCATTAAATATTTTTAATCGTTAAAATTTATGTGTTTATAATATCAGTTTATTGTATCATTGTTTTGAAGAATTAATCTGTTTAACCTGTTGTCAGGATCGGATGAAAGAAAGATCATAGTTGAGGCTATCATTTTGATTTCATCAATTCCAATATCCTTATATCCGGCAGAAATCAGTTTATCTATAATGGACTCTTCATCTGTTTCAGTTATTATACCCAGTTCTTTTAGCTGTATCATATATCCAAGCGCTTCTTTTGCAAATAAATTTTTTTCGAATTTATGATAAACTCTATGTGACCTTGAGTTTTTTCTGTCTGCATTAAAGATAAGTTCACTGCTTTCAATTTTTGAAAATATCCATGCAAATGCTGTATTGATCTCTGCTTTTGTATAACCTTCGCTTGTGTATTTCTTTATATCTATCTCATTGAATTCATTTGTCTCCTGCATTTCATTGAGAATATTTACTATTAGTTCAAATATTTTTTCCTGCATTATTCAAATTATTTAAAGTTTTTAAATAATAATCTTCTTTTTTTCTGATTGCTTTTCTTTCTGAAATTTTACTGTCTTTATAACCGCTTAAGTGCAGCATTCCATGAATTACCACCCTTTGAAGCTCTTTTGAAAATTCTGTTTTGAAATACTCTGAATTGCTTCTTACTGTATCAATTGAAATGAGTAACTCTCCTTCTTTAACTCCATTATCATCTTCTTCAAAAAATGTAAGTATGTCAGTTTCATAGTCATGTCCAAGATATTTCTTGTTATATTCTCTGATCATCTTATCATCACAAAAGATAAAATTTAATATTTCGGGATTTATATTTTCTTCCTTTATTATTAAAGATGAAATTTCCTTTATTGATTTTCTTATTTCTTTCTTTTGTAAATTCTTACTACAACCATCAGAATAAATTATATTTATCTCCAAATTTGAAATCTAATTTAAAAAATTTTAAATTCAGATCATTGTTTCTGAAACAGATAATGCTATGGCAGCCAGCAGCTTTTCAGAATTTAACTCGGAAAAATCGGTTTTCAAAACTTTCTTGCTGACATTAGAATACATTGAACAGTCGCCGGATTTTGAAACTATCAACCCTGAGATATGTTCCTCTGTCTCTGAAATAAATATAATCTCTTCAAGCATATCACTTATGATCATATTTGAACAGGACTGAAGTTGTAAATGTGTATTGTTTGTATATACCGAAATCAATGATTTGTCATCCTCTTCAGGATATATATCAATACAAATGTTGGAATTTATGTTTTTATGCGGAATGTTTATTGTATAAGAATTTTCTGATCTAATGAATTTCTCTGAAAATAACCCTTCAATTTTACCGATATTTTCTTCTTTCAGTTGATGCATTTTAAATTATTCGTTTTTTTTTATTTAAAGAATTTAATCCTGTTTATATAAAATCAAGGTTTCTTTATTTTAATACTCATTAAAAGAATTAGCATATAAAAATATAGATATAATATAACTTTGTCAATTGATAATATCTCTTTATTATTTTGTCTATAAAAATTCAATAAAATTTTAGTTTTGTTTTAAAATTTAATGAGACTTTATATACTTTTGTGCATTTTCTGTATAATGCAATGCGCTTTGTGTAATGTTATAGATCTCTTTGTCAGTTACTTCCCTTATGATTTTTGCCGGAACTCCTGCAACCATTACCCCTTCAGGGATAACACACCTTTCAGTAACTACAGATCCCGCAGCAATTATAGAGTTTGAATTTATAACAGCATCATCCAGAATAATCGACCCCATTCCAATCAAAACATTGTCAAAAATTTTACAACCATGTACAATTGCATTATGACCAACTGTAACATATTTCCCTATTATTACTTCTGATCTGCCGCCTGAAGTATGCAATATACAACCATCCTGAATATTTGTTCTTTCATCAATGAATATCCTTTTCACATCACCTCTCAACACAGAGTTGAACCAGATACTGGCATCTTTACATATAATAACATCTCCTATCACAGTAGCATTATCTGCAATAAAAACGCTGTTATGTATTTCAGGAATTATATTATTGAATGGTATGATCAATTTTTAAGAATAGGATAATATAAAAAACTTTGCTCTTCTTTAATAATGTTAATTTATGTCTATCTGATCTTTCTCTTCACTAAAATGAATTTCGACTTCACCTTGTCTGAGATTTACATTGTCAATTGGGAAAACTTCTGAATTCTCTTTTGCCCATTTCGCTGCAATGCCGTTTAATGGACTGGTAACATTATAGGTTTTATAAGTGATCATCTCACCTATCTGATAAATAATGTCAACTAAAGTTTCCCCGGATGCCCAGTAATCTCCGATACAAATATCATTGGGAGATGCCATCCTGAAATTGGGATGGAATATTTTTGTCATAATATAACTCTGAGGCTTTAACCTTGGATAATCAATATGTAAATATATTTCAATCTGATGTTCAGTAATAATTTCAAGTTCTTTTCTTTCCGCAGAAGCTTCAGCAAGTTTTAATCCTTTTACATGTCTATATGTAACTACATATCTGTCAGGAGGCAGCATTTCAGAATCATATTCAAAACTTATGAAAGGATGATTTGAGAATTCTTCTTTCATTTTCCTGAAATCTGAGATCAATCTTCTTTGTCTGGGACTCATTTATAATTTTTAAATAAAAATTTTTTATTCAAGTTTTTCAGGTATTTCAAGTACCTGTCCAATCTTTATATCTGCTCTGTCTTTTAATTTATTAACTTTCATTATTACTTCAATCCCTGCACGGTTTTTGTATTGATTCATTGCAATTTTCTCAAGTGTATCACCATTTTTTACAGTGTATTTTTTAGTACTGACCATTTCCGGGGTTACAGCAATTTTTTCTTCCTTCACTTTATTTTCAGTATTCCCGACAGTGCCGGTCTTTTTAGCAGAAGTATCCGCAGTTATCTTTTCCTGTACAGGTTCTATTTTTGGTTTTTCAGTTATTATCGATCCTTTGGTTCTTAATTCTGTTTCTAAAATATAATTATTCAGTCTTTCATTAAGATTTTTTGTATCCTCTTTTATAAAAGACAGGTCTCGCAAATGTTCATCTCTTAATTCTGATAATTTATTTATTTCATAAAAATTATAAATCATCAGAAGTAATATAATAAATATCAGTAAATTTAATATGACCAGTGCTTTATTATTCAATTCAATTTTATATTTTCTTTTTTCCTGTTCAGCTTTGCCTTCTTTAATTGTGATCAGATCATCAGAAGGTTTTAACTTAATAAGTTCATTAAACTCTTCCTCATCATAATCAAACACAAAAAAACCTTCAGATTTTTCAATTTTTCCATTTTCCCATACAAAAAATCCTCTTTCCTTTATAGTAGGATCGAAGACATAAGCAACCATATGCTCAAGGTTGAAAAAATTTTCATGAATGAAAAGATCATAATTAGAAAGAAAAACTGTATGCCCCGGATGTGAATGATACCATCCGAGAATCTTCTTCCCAGGAAAATCCTTATCCATAACATCATTTATATAATCCCAGGTCTCATGCGTAAAAGTGAGTCTTGACAACGAAGAGCTGCTGTGCATTGCTATTATTAAATCATTGATAAGAATAAATTTCTTATCATTTTCATTAATGCAGATCTCACCGACCATTACGCCGCCAAGCTCATTATTTACATCGCTTAATAAATGATCTTCAATCTTCTTAAGAGTTTCCTGCTTAATAAAGATTCTGTATTCTATATCTGGTTCACCACTCCCAAGGAAATAATGGTTATCAGGGAATTCAAGTTTTTTAAAAACATGATTCCCCGGAGAATCCTGTAAATCAATATTCATACATTACTTTTGGTATTGTGCAATATAAGTAATGTATGAAGTATTTTAAATATTAATTTAGATTATTTTTTTAAAGCAATTCTTCTCGGACTTATGCCGCCTGAAATGTCAAAATCGCTTATCAGAGTACCATTATAACCATAGACCCTGAATTTCCCGTTTGATGTAAAATCCGATGCAGCAACACAAACATAGATATGATTTTCTTCGCTATCATAATTCAGACCGTAATTCAAACCTGAAACTGGTTTAGGGATTATGGATACTGCCGTTCTGTTGCTAAGATTGTATTTTACTATACTTTGTTCTGCATAAATATCACCTCCGATATATAGAATTTCATTCGAGCCCGAAGTGACGATATCTTTGCAAAGACCATGAGTATGATCACGATATGAATTAACTATAATTAAAGCAGTAGGATCTATCTTATAAATAACTGCGCCAGTTGAGTTTCCCGGGCATCCAACCAGTAAACTTCCGTCCGGAGCCTCTGCAAGCGATGACGGGGTTTTTGAAACAGGAATAGTCGCTATTATATTATCGGTAAGGGCGTCTATTACAGACACAGTCGAATCTGTATTTCCATTAAAAACACTGGTGTTACAAACAAAAACCCTGTTACCAATTGCAAGGATCTCCTGTGGATAAATACCGACACCTATTGTTGCAATATTACTGAATGTATTTTTATCAAGAACTGTCACGCTGTTCGAAGGTCCGTTGGTCAAATAAATTTTATTATTTGCAATTGCCAGAGAATATGGATTAATGCCTGCAGGTCCCTGCATCTGAACAGTTCCAGTCGTATCAGTCCTATATATTTTTCCAGTAGCACCGAAATTTCCCTGCTCACTGATGTATAGATTTCCGTTTTCATATAAAATACCATCCGGCAAAAGACCTAAATTTCCCGGATTGAAATTACTTGAACTAAAGTCTGAATAAGTCTTATTATAAAAAGATAATTTACTTGTACCTGGATTAAAACCTCCTTCGGAAATTACATATGCGCCTTTTGAATTAAGTAAAACCACCGTCGGCGGTGTATTGATCTCATCTCTTGAACAAGAGTTAAATACAATAGTAAATAGGATTAGGATTAACAATCCTGATAATTTTTTCATTTTTATATCGTTTAAATTTATTTTATAATTTCAAATTCTGTTTTTCCAGTTTGAATCATTTTCTTTATATATGGAACACAAATTTTACAATTACCTGCTAACTCTTTTATTTCCTTCAATTCTTCAATCGTATCAATTCCTTTTTCCTTCATGATATTTTTCATTTCCAGAAAAGTAACATTAAAGCAAACACATTTCTTTACAGGATATTTATCTTTATAAATACTCACTCCTTAAAAATCTATTCCTTTCCTGATCGGAATCCCTTTATCAAAATAATGTTTAACTTTTCTCATCTCAGTGATCAGATCAGCTTTTTCCTCAAGACCATCCCATAACTTATGACCCGTCATAACAAGTTCAAACCTTTTATTCTCATTCCATAATTTTATTATTTCCTCAATTTCATTTTTATCTATCAAATGATAAACAACGGCAGCAATTGCTTCATCGAGAATCAGCAAATCCTGATCCCCTTTCGTAATTAATTCTCTTGAAATTTTCAGTGCTCTTTGAGCTTCCTTAAAATCATCATCCGAATTTTTAAACCTGAAAGTACCGTCAACATTCATCCTTTCACATCCTGTTGAAAAAAACACGACATCATATCCTGTTTCTTTTAATTTCCTTAGAGTATTAAGTTCAGAATAATGTTCATTCATTCCTTCATATCCTTTGTCAAACTGAACAAGCCTAACCTTCAGTCCGGCTCCAAGTGCTCTTAGTATCAAACCCATTACACAGGTCGTCTTACCTTTTCCGTATCCGTAATAAATATGAAAACATTTTTTATCTTCTTCGGAAAGATTTTTATATCCTTCTATGGTCTCAAGTATTTTTTCTTTGTATTTTTTCCCACCGGCTTTTTTTGCATCATCTATTTTCATTATTTCTTTTTATTTTATTTAATATTCAAGATTCACAGAAAATTTTAGATTCCTTAAAGGCATAGGATAGCCTGAAACTACCTGATAATTTTCATTAAAAATATTATTTACTTCAATCCTTATGGTAGAATTTACTCCATAAATATCCAGCATATAAAAAACATTACCGTCAACAGTAACAAATGCAGGTAAATATTTATCATTATATGGATCTGTATATCTCTTATCAGTAAAATTATAGAACACATTTACTCCTGAATTTTTATATTTCAATGCAAGACTTGCATTTACAATATTCAATGGAACATAAATTAACTGCTTATTATTGAAGTCAGGATTTAAGGTATTAATGTTTTCTGCATTTGTAAATGAATAATTCAAATTCATATCTGCTGTAAAAAAATTCCCAATATCCTTATGTAAATTCATATCAGCTAAAAAAATATTTGAAATCGATTCTGTTCTGTTCTCAGGAACCCAGTTGCCATTTGACTGAGGTGTCCATACAATTTTGTCATCATAATTAATGTAATTATAAGTAAGCTCAATTTTATTTTCAGAATATAAATCAAATTTATAAATAACTCCCCCACCTGCGTTAAATGACCTCTCAGGATTCAGATCTCTGTTGCCAAGATCTTTCCAGTACAATTCATTGAATGTCGGTGCAGAATAATTATTTCCTGCATTTGCTTTGAAATATATATTCTCTCCGGAAAAAGGTTTTACATTTAATCCAAACTGACCTGTAAATACTGCCGAGCCCGGATCCGAGTAATTATCTGCTCTCACAGAAGGATATATTCTAAGCATGTCATTTACCTCAACCTCAGATAATAAATATACACTGTTAATATCTCTGTTAGCATCTGTATCCACTTCATTACTAATTAAAGAATTAAAACTGTATTCATATCCTCCTGTAAGTTTATAATTTTCACGCAACAGATACGCCTGTAACGAACCAGTGTAAACTAAATTTTTGTAATAGCTGTCTGTTAAAATATTATCGCTGTAATTGGAAAGATTATTCTGAAAATTGAAAATAGTTGTTAGATTGAGATCAGATTTTAATTTAGTACTAAAAGATAGAATGTTGTTCCAGTTTTTGTCTGACTGTTCAGCATCAGACGGATCAGAACCGACTTCAATTCCAGGTATGTCTCTTATGTTGTTTGAATAATTCGAATAAACTCTCAATTCAGAATTTTCAATATTCATGAAATTTAGATTAAAATTATAATTAGAAAATTCATATGCAGAATGTTGTCGAAACTTTAACACATTACTTACTCCATTATAATAATAATAGTCAAAGTCATTTTCAGAAGATTCATTTGAATAATTAAATCCTGTCTCAATTCCTGAAAAATTTTTGGTAATCCCTGCAAAATATTTCATAAGTCCGTAAGATCCAGACTGAGCATTTAAGGTTAGTCCGATCTTATCTGAGATATTTTGTTTGGTAATAATATTAACAACTCCTGCCATTGCTTCCGAGCCGTAAACTGTACCAGAGCCTGAGTGCAGAATTTCTATACTTTTTATATTATCTTTTGTGATAGTGCTAAGATCGACAAGATTGTTTTGAGAGGAATTTAACTTAACACCATTGAGCAGGATTAAAGTATGTTCAGAGCCTGAACCGCTGATTGAAATCGTACTTAAAGAAGAATTACCACCGTATGATTTTATGAACACTCCATTTGAAGAACTGAGAATATCTGAGAGTCTGTCCCCGTTTGAATTCTTTATCTGCGCTTCATTAATAAACTGAATTTTTGAATACGCATGAAGTTCATTACTGATAAGTTTATTACTAATTACTTTTATCTCTTCGGTTTTATATACAGATGAATCTTCTGCAACCGAAGTCAACTGCGCACTTAGCTCAGCCGATGCGGAAAAGATCGTTAAAACGATCACCAGATTCACAAAAATTTTAACCAAAAAAAACTCCTTAACTCTTATTTAATTCATTTAAAGGGGATTTAAATAAATGAATCTCAAAAGAATAAAGGAGTCTCTTGCACATTCATTAATCTTTTCCCACGAAGATCATTGAAATGAATTATTACGGCAGGTCTCCTGACTTAAAAGCAATTTCCTTATATCCTTCCCACACAATAAATGAGCAGTGGATTCTTGATAAGGTCTTCTTTATTACAGTTGCGGGGACAGTAACGGAATTTCACCGTATTCCCTATTATTCCTCCCTTTACGGGTAAGAACCATAATAATTATTTATAAGAACTATACAAAAATAAACAAATTACTTTACTGAAACAAATTTATTTTAAGAACTGATCCTCAGGCGTAAGCTGCGTCTCAGTTTTTTCAAACTTAATTTCATTATTCTGCGGATCAAAATACTTCTTCAATATAAAATTCTTACTTGCACCACTTTCCTGATATGAAAACAAATACAATGAAGATGAAATTTTATCTATTGTAACTTTTCCGGCTGTCGGAAGCATCGGATAAATTTCCTCTTCCAGATATACCTGTAGATCAATATCTTCTTCTACTCCAATAATATCCTGAATCAATGAAGTACTGAAAACTTCATCAGGTGTCATAGTTGTATCCTCTGCAGTTTCACTTTGATTTGTTGAATTATCCGATGAAGAATTTTCACCTTTGTCTCCACATGAATACAATACTATTGCAAGAAATAAAAAAATGATTTTCATATTATCAGTTTATTATACCCATTTCTTTTCCGATCTCTCCGAATATTTCTAAAATTTTATTTAGCTGCTCATCTTTATGAGTTGCCATATATGAAGTCCTGAGCATTGCCATTCCCGGAGGTACACCTGGAGAGATAAATGCATTTACAAAAATTCCTGCATCAAACAATTTTCTCCAGAACTGAAATACAAGCATGTCATCACCAAGTACGACAGGTACAATACCGGTCCTGCTGTCAATTACATTAAATCCCATTTCTTTAAATCCTTTTCTCATTTTATCAGCATTGGCAATGAGATTAATAATTCTTTCAGGTTCGGCAATTAAAATATCCAAAGCTGCATCTGCTGCTGCTACGGAAGCAGGCGTTGGTGATGCTGAAAATATTAATGCGGGTGAATGATGTTTGAGATAATTGATTACTACTTTATCTCCCCCTACAAAGCCGCCGAGAGAAGCAAAGGTTTTGGAAAATGTACCCATTACCATATCGACTTCATCTACAAGACCGAATTCTGAAGCAGTTCCTCTGCCTCCAACTCCTAATACACCGGTAGAATGCGCATCATCAATGAGTAATCTTGCATTATATTGTTTGCATAATCTTACAAGTTCAGGCAGATTTACAATCTCACCGGTAGTAGAAAATACACCGTCAGATGATACAAGTTTTGGAGTTTCCACAGGGATCAGTTTCAATACTTTTTCAAGATCTTCCATGTCGTTGTGCTTATATCTCTTGAATTCAGCGAAAGCTCCTTTAGCCATCATATTAGCTGCGACGATACATGCATGATTATCTTTATCGGAAATTGTATATTCACCTTTTGTAACGAGTGTCGGAATTATTCCCTGAGCAGTCTGATATCCGGTTGAAAAAAGTAAAACAGATTCCTTTCCAAGAAAGTCAGCTAATTTTTCTTCCATTTTAATATGCAGGTCAAGTGTTCCTGTGAGATATCTTGAACCCGAACATCCTGTTCCATAATCTTCAATTGCTTTTAGTGCAGCTTCTTTTACTTTTGGATGTGCTGTCAGACCGAGATAATTATTAGATCCTGCCATAATAATGTCACGTCCTTCAATTTTTACAACCGGTCCTTCATTAGCTTCAATAGCTCTGAAATAAGGATAAAACCCTGCAGCTTTTACTTCATCTGCCCTTGTGAATTTATTGCATTTATCAAAAAGATCCATTTATAATTTTTATTATTGGTATTTATTAAATACGAATTTTTGAACATAGAAAATACGAATTATAATTTATAACTTCTATTGATAAACATTAATCATTACTGAAAGATTGAAAGCATTTATAACAGGAGCTACAGGTTTTGTCGGGAGTCATTTAGCCGATAAACTGCTCGAAAAAAACTACGATGTTTACTGCCTCAAACGAAGCACTTCATCTACCAAATGGCTAGATGGAAAGAATATTAATTTCATAGACGGTGATCTTTTTTCAAATGAGACACTTGAAAATGTAATTAAGGATATGGACTATGTCTTTCATGTTGCAGGTGTAGTAAAATCAAGAACTGCAGAAGGTTTTTATAAAAGTAATTATGAATCCACAAAGAATCTTCTTGAGATCACTTACAAAGTAAATCCGGATCTTAAAAAATTTGTACTTATCTCTTCACTGGCTGCAACCGGTCCGGCGATCGAACAAGATTCTGTTGATGAAAACAGTCCGCCTTTCCCTATTACCACTTATGGCTTATCAAAACTTAAAGGGGAAGAAATAACTTTAGAATATAAAGATAAACTCAATGTAACTATCATAGCTCCGCCTGCAGTTTTCGGTCCGAGAGATACTGAAATATTTATTTACTTTCAGACTTTTCAGAAAGGTCTAAACAGCGTGATTGGTTTTAAAGAAAAATATCTAAGTCTTGTATATGTAGAAGATCTGGCTGACGGAATCATACTTGCTGCTGAAAGTCCTGAATCGAATGGTGAAAAATATTTTCTTTGTTTTGATAAAGCATATAACTGGGTGGATATTGGAAATGTAACTTCAAAGCTTCTAGGAAAAAAAGCAATCAAATTAAAACTTCCGCATTCTGTCTTATATACAGTTGGATATTTGTCAGAGGTTTATTCTTATTTTACAAAAAAAGCAGTCACACTTAATGTAGAAAAGTGCAAAGACATTACTCAGATCAGGTGGGTTTGCTCAAATGAAAAAGCAAAATCTAAGTTAGGATTTAAACCAAAGTATACACTCGAGGAAAGTTTTAAAAAAACAATTGACTGGTATAAAGAAATGAAATGGATAAAATAATTTAATATGTCTAAGATAAAAGATCAGGTGTCAGAAATTTTACAATCAGCAATAAAAGAATGCGGCTTTCCTGAAAGGGAGATCGTACTGGATATTCCAAAAGATGAAAAGTTCGGTGATGCTTCATCGAATGTTGCAATGACACTTTCAAAAGAATTAAAAACTCCACCCCGCAAGATCGCAGAAGAAATTATTTCAAAGATAAGTATAGATAATAAATTAATTACCAAAACAGAAATCGCCGGTGCAGGCTTCATAAATTTTTTTCTGTCTGATGATCTTTATAAAAATGAATTAAAGAATATTCTGGGTGATGGAAATGATTACGGTAAATCTGAACTTCATAAAGGTCAGACCGCAAATCTCGAATGGGTAAGCGCAAATCCTACTGGTCCGCTTCATACCGGACATGGCAGACAGCTTTGCCTAGGAAAGGCAATTGCGATTTTACTGGAATGGACAGGATATAAAGTAACACGTGAATATTATTATAATGACGCGGGTAATCAGATGAACAACCTTGCAAAGTCAGTCAGAGCAAGATATATGCAGATCTTTGAAAATGAATTTCCTTTTCCTGAGTATGGATATGTCGGTGAATATGTAAATGAAATTGCAAACATGATATATGAAAAACATGGAGAGTCTTTAAAAGACAGTGATGACCTTGATTATTTTAAAAAGGAAGGTGAAGTATTTACATTTGATGTTATAAAAAAGACACTTTCGAATCTGGGAATTCATCATGACATTTTTTTTAATGAGACATCGCTTTATGAAAAAAAAGAAATAGAAAAAACTCTCGAAGCATTTAAAGAGAAAGATCTTTCTTATGAACTCGACGGCGCGACATGGCTGAAGATGGATGAAAATGAAGGCATTCAGAAAGATAAGGTCATTGTAAAAACTACTGGTGAGCCGACTTACAGACTGCCGGACATTGCTTATCACATAGATAAAATAAAAAGAGGTTACGATCTTATCATTGATATTTTCGGTTCGGATCACGGAGATACATACAAAGAAGTATTATATGGACTTAAATCTCTCGGTTATAACACTGATAAAATAAAAGTGATCATACATCAGATGGTAACTTTTAAAATGGGAAATGAATCTGTAAAGATGAGCAAGAGAAGTGACAATGTATATTATCTTGATGAACTTATCAGCGACATTGGCTCTGACGCAATGCAGTTCTTTTATGTAATGAGAGGAGCAAATACTCATCTCGATTTCGATCTCTCACTTGCCAAAGACCATTCTGAAAAAAATCCGGTTTATTATCTGCAGTATGCACATGCAAGGATATGCGGAATTTTAAGAAATGCTGATGAAGTATTTCCTGATTATAAGAAAGATCTTATTAATAGTCTGAATCTCGATTTGATAAATTCACCTGAAGAAATGAAGCTCATCAAAATTTTGACAGAGTTTCCTGATGAAGTATTAAGCGCAGCCAAAACTTATGAACCGCATAAAATAATTACCTATCTGAATACAGTCGCTGAAAATTTCCACAGATTCTACCATAATAACAGGGTCATTGATCCTGAGAATAAAGAAATTTCCCTATCAAGAATTCACATCTGTCTTTCAGTCAAACAAGTTTTAAAAAACGGATTTGATATAATTGGAATTACTGCACCTGAGAGGATGTAGATTTTGTATTTTTGCCATTCTTATTTTCAAAGTAAATTTTCGCTGAATCACTTTTATGGTGATTCAGACAATCCAGATTTCGTAATTGTCTGAACCGCTGATGACACTGATTAATCTGATTTTGCTGATTCAAATTTTTTTTATCACTATTAATAATTAAAATTTAATCCTAATAACCCCGAAGGAGTGATATTATTTAAAACAATTTATTCAAATCGGCTACTGCCGATAATTACGAATAATAATGCCACCCCTACGGTGTTTGATAATTATTATACCCGCATTTCTACAAAAATATCACCCCTACGGGGTTTATAATTATTATTGTAGTTTCATATTAAACTGATTTCATAGATTCGAAAACTTTCAAATTCATCTGTTCAGAAATCATGTTAATCAGGTAAATCTGCGGAATCAGCGGTTCAGATAAAAAAACACCGGCTGCAAAAAACACAACCGGTGAATCATGAAAACATATTACAAGAAACAATCTTTGGTTTATTTCAG
>DAORRV010000040.1:0-28542 GCA_035443185.1 Ignavibacteria bacterium
AAATGTATCAAAGTTTATTAGAGGAAGATCAATTCTCAAAAATATCAGTTTAGGATTTAGAGAAAATAAGATAACGGCAGTGATTGGAAAAAGCGGCAGCGGAAAATCGACTTTACTTAAATGCATAAACGGACTAATAAAACCATCGGAGGGAGAAGTCATATTATTTGGTAGTTCACTGGATTATGAAAATTTAATTCCTGTCAGAATGCAGATCGGATATTCTGTTCAGGGAACAGGACTTTTTCCGCATCTGAATATTTTTGAAAACATTTCTTTGCTGGCAAAACTTAATGACAAAAGGAACGAGGATATCGAATCACGGACAAAACTCTTAATGGAAATGACTGATCTTTCATTAGAGCATGGTATGAAATTTCCATATCAACTGTCCGGCGGAGAGCAGCAGCGTGCCGGACTCTGCAGGGCTATGATGATGAATCCAAAAATATTTCTTTTAGATGAAGCATTCGGAGCGTTGGATGTCACTACTAAAAATGAGGTTCATCTTGAATTACTGAAAATTCAAAAAACAGAACCACGCACTATAGTATTAGTGACACATGATCTGAATGAAGCTTTCAAGCTAGCTGATGAAATAGTAATAATTGAAAAAGGTGAAATTCAGCAGAAAGGAAACAGAGATGAAATTTTAAATTCACCTGCAAATGATTTTGTAAAATATTTTACAGCATCGCAGTTAATATGAAAATTCTTTTTACATTAATATTAATTCTGTTTTCATTTTCAAAATTAAATTCTCAAACATCTCAGACAATAAAGGTTGGTGCAAAACATTTCAATGAAGGATATATACTAAGTGAAATACTAAGTCAGCTTCTTGAAAAGAACGGATTTGAAGTAGAAAGAAAATTCAATCTCGGAGGTACTTTGATCTGCTATGAAGCCTTATCGAACGGTGACATAGATCTGTATCCGGAATACACAGGAACAATATCTGAAGCCATTTTGAAAATGAATGAGAAGGTCAGTTTTACTGAACTTAAAAAAATACTTAATGAAAAAGATCTTGATATATCAGGTGAATATGGATTTAATAATACATATGCACTGGCTGTAAAAAATGAAACTGCGAAAACACTTTCACTTGAAAATATTTCCGGTCTGAAAGTTCATCCTGAACTGAAACTTGGTCTAAGCTATGAATTTCTGAAAAGGGAAGACGGATGGATGGAGCTTTCTGAAGTTTACCAACTGAAACAAAAGCCGGTGGGACTGGAACACGGACTTGCTTATAAGGCATTAGAAGACGGTCAGATAATGCTGACTGATGTGTATTCGACAGATGGTGAAATTCCTAAGTACGATCTGAAGATATTGAATGATGACAAAAATTTTTTTCCAAAATACTATGCAGTTACTTTTTATAAAAATAAAATTGCAGACAGTATTAAAAATATTTTGAATGTACTTACAGGAGTGATCTCGGAAAAAGAAATGCAGGAGATGAATTCAAAAGTATTATTTGAGAATAGAACATTTTCTGAAGTAGCAGGGGAGTTTATAAAAAGTAAAGATCTTTTTAATGACAAACCAGATCTGAATACTCATGATAAAGAAAGTATCTTAAGTGAAATATTTGCAAAGCTCATTCAGCATTTAAAGCTGACATTTCTTGCATTACTCATTTCAATAGTGATAGCAGTACCTGCAGGAATTTTTATCTACACATATTCTTCATTTTCAAAACCGGTATTATATCTTGCGGGCTTACTTCAGACAATACCTTCGATTGCACTACTTGCATTCATGATCCCGCTTTTTGGAATTGGATTTCTGCCGGCAGTTATCGCATTATTTTTATATGGCTTATTGCCGATACTCAGAAATACAACTATAGCTTTATTCTCAGTTGATCCATTGTTAAAAGAAGTAGCTGAAGGAATGGGTCTTTCAAAAAAGCAAAAACTTTTTCATATAGAATTGCCGTTATCTTTGCCGACGATACTCGCCGGTATCAGAACTGCTGCAGTGATTAATATAGGAACGGCAACATTAGCTGCATTCATTGGAGCCGGGGGACTTGGTGAATTTATTGTGACAGGACTTGCATTGAACAATACAAATCTTATTCTGATGGGAGCTGTACCTGCGGCATTGCTGGCTGTACTGACAGAAATATTTTTTGAGATTTTAGAAAAATATATTACTCCTGAATATTTAAAGAGAACAGAAACTATTAATAATCTTTGATAACTTTCCTGATCTCAGCACTTTTTCAAAAATTGAGTAATTATATCATCAAACTCCCATAAACACTGACAATCAGTTTGTTGATTCGGTGTCCCATTTCTTTTTTATAAAGGAAGGGAAAATTTTACATCCATCCAAAACGATTTAAATACAGAATTCAAGATTCATTTTTTTCTGCTAACTTTTTTTTAACGACCCTCGATAAGAACACTCGAGGACAGGCTCAAAAAGTAACAAAAATGTCGCCCGCGTAAAACAGGCGGATACTGTTAATGATCTTTGATAACTTTTTTTTCAGAAGTTCTCAGATCATTTATGAATTCTTCAGGGACTGGATATCCTTCTACAGAAATCAGATATGAAACATGCAGATGAGTCTTACCTTCTTTGAGAATTGTCTTTCTACCGGTCCTTCCGACTTCACCGATCTTATCACCGGGAGCCAGGATATCGCCGGGTTTTACACTGACTACAGAAAGGTGTGAATAATAAAATAATCCTTTATTTGTAACATCAAAAATTTTCACATACCTGCCGCCCCTAAGCACAGAACCAACATCCCAGGTCGTATCTGTAGCAACAACAACTCCACCTGACATACTCACCACGTCGACCGGTTTCAAAGTCGAGTCATCTAAAAGATCTTTATTTTCATCGAGTATCATAATGTCATGAGCCGGATGCCCTTTGGAATTACTGCCCTGAAAATAGTCATAAGTACTTAATCTGAAATCATTTCCACCTTCTCTGTAATAAATAGAGGTGAAATTCTTTAAAGGGAAAACCCAGTCACTTCTTTTATAAACTTTGCCGCCGTTATTTTTATAATATTTAGTTACGGCAGGTTCATAGCTGATCAGTAATTCTTCAGCATCATCAGCATCAATTTTCCCGGTTTTGATTTTTTCATCAAGAGCATTCCATTTTTCACAGACGTTGTTTGAAGAATTTGTTTGTGCAGAAAGGTTTGTAATAAATATTGAAAAAAAAACAGTAATTAGTATATATATTTTGAAGAAATTCATTGGCAATTAAATAACCCACCCTAACCCATCCTTTTGAAACGGGAGGGAATGAGAGGATATTTTTAAACTCGATTTATTTTAAAATTAGAGAAATATTTAATTAAAATTTATTTCTATTTACTTTAGTTTGCTTTTTGATCTACTACCCGCCAGACATAATATTGAGTGCGCTGCCGTTTTGGAACCACTTGATCTGCTGGTCATTCATAGTTTGGTTTAGCATGACATTTTCCTCAGTACCGTCGGAATGTTTCAATGTCATTTTGATCTGTATACCGGGCTTAATATCTGATACATCCAAATCTATTTTATCATCTTCCCTGATTTTATCATAGTCAGCCGGGTCATTAAAAGTGAGCGGAAGCATTCCTTGTTTTTTAAGATTGGTCTCATGAATACGCGCGAATGATTTTACAATGATCGCTTTACCGCCAAGGAATCTCGGCTCCATTGCCGCATGTTCCCGGGAAGAACCTTCACCGTAATTTTCTTCACCAATCACTACCCATCCGATATTTTTTCCTTTATAATGACGTGCAACTCTCGGCACCTCTTCGTAATTTCCGCTGAGATGATTTTTGACTTCATTTACTTTATCATTAAAACTATTTACCGCACCGATGAACATGTTATTAGAAATGTTATCCAAATGACCTCTGTATCTGAGCCAAGGACCTGCCATTGAAATATGATCGGTTGTACATTTACCTTTTGCTTTAAGTAATACTTGTAAATTCTTAAAATCATTTTCAAGGTCAGGCATTTTGAAAGGTTCAAGAGCTTCGAGTCTCTGGCTTTCAGGATGAATTACGACTTCGACATCCGAACCTACTTCCGCAGGTGCTACATAACCCTCCTCACCTTTTAAAAATCCTCTGTCAGGCAATTCATTTCCTGTCGGAATATCGAGTAAGACTTCTTCTCCATTTTCATTTCTAATAGTATCTGTTAGGGGATTAAATGTTAAATTTCCGGCAAGAGCAAAAGCAGTTACAATTTCAGGCGAAGCTACAAAAGAATGTGTTGCTGAATTACCGTCATTTCTTTTAGAAAAATTTCTGTTATATGAAGTTATGATAGAATTTTTTTCACCTTCCTTTACATCATGTCTTTTCCACTGACCGATACAAGGCCCGCAGGCATTTGCAAGAACAAGACCACCGACTTTTTCAAAAGCTTCGAGTTGACCGTCACGTTCGATAGTTGCTCTGATCTGCTCAGATCCAGGTGTAATTGTAAACTCAGATCTGGCTTTGATATTTTTTGCAGTTGCCTGTCTTGCAACTGAAGCTGATCTTTCCATATCTTCATAAGAAGAATTTGTACAACTTCCGATTAGGGCAACTTTCAACTCTTCAGGATATCCATTTTCAATGACAGCATCTTTAAACTTTGAAATTGGCCATGCAAGGTCTGGTGTGTAAGGTCCGTTCACATGAGGCTCAAGTGTAGAGAGATCAATTTCAATAATCTGATCATAATAAGATTCAGATCCTTCATCAGCTTTAAGTTCTGCAGAAATTCCATATGCAAGATTTCCAATTTCTTCACGTTCAGTTGCTTTTAAATATGCAAACATTTTTTCATCATAAGGAAAGAGGGAAGTAGTCGCGCCAATCTCTGCACCCATATTACAGATCGTGCCTTTACCGGTACAGGAAATTGATGAAGTGCCTTCACCGAAATATTCCACGATAGCACCGGTGCCGCCTTTAACAGTAAGAATTCCGGCAAGCTTAAGAATTACATCTTTTGGTGAAGTCCATCCGCTGAGCTTTCCGGTAAGTTTGACACCGATGATTTTTGGAAATTTTAATTCCCACGGCATACCTGCCATCACATCTACTGCATCAGCGCCGCCGACACCTATAGCGATCATTCCCAGTCCGCCTGCATTTGGTGTGTGTGAATCAGTTCCGATCAACATGCCGCCCGGGAATGCATAATTTTCGAGGACGACCTGATGAATAATCCCAGCACCCGGCTTCCAGAATCCGATCCCGTATTTATTGGAAACACTTGAAAGAAAATCATAGACTTCTTTATTGTCACCATAAGCTCGCAGCAGATCATTCTTTGCGCCGACTTCGGCTTCGATTAAATGATCGCAGTGAACAGTCGATGGAACTGCAACTTTCGGCATTCCTGCTGACATAAACTGCAGCAGCGCCATCTGAGCCGTTGCATCCTGCATGGCGACTCTGTCCGGTTTAAAATCTGTAAAGTCAATTCCTCTGTTATAAGGTGTCGTCGGTTTTTCCCAGAGATGGGCATAAAGAATCTTCTCAGTGTAGGTCATTGGTCTGCCAAGTAATTTTTTTGCGTCCTCTACTTTACTTTTAAAATCTGCGTAAACGTTTTTGATTAATTCGAGATCAAACATTTTTATATCCTGTTATAAGTTTATTAAAAATTTATTGTATTTTTTGATTCTTTGAAATATTTTTTTATAGATACTAATATTCCTGAAAGCATAATTTATAGAAGCCAAAATATCATCCTTTTGTAATATGGTTATAAGATTTGAAAATCTGTATTTAATGAATTATTCTTGTGTTTCAGTTTCTGCATTTTCATTTTCATTATCTGCATCCTCATCTGCAAATATTATATCATCATCTTTCAAAAGCTCCAGCCCTTTAAACTTCAGAAGTATCTGTGCAACTGTCACAATATCTTTCTGACAATATTTCACAATCCTCATCAGATCATTTTCTTCCCAGTAAATTCGCCAGACATCGCTGCCGTCAATGTCGTCTTTTGGTGATTTGATTCCAAGTGCACCAGCAAGGAGAATCAATGAAGTATAACTTTTATAATCACCAAACTTCCACATATCCATTGTATCAAGATTTTTTATTTCCCATGGTTTCTTTCCTGAATTATCCAGTATAGCAGGTATCTTCAATCCGTTAATTATGCACCTTCTTGCAATATAAGGATAATCAAATTCTTTACCATTGTGAGCGCATAAATAATTATCATCAGAGTTCAGATTATTGTTAAGCATTTCAGAAAATTCCTCAAGTAAAATTTTTTCATCATCTCCATAAAAAGATTTTATTCTAAAAATCCCGTCTTTTGTAAATACTCCGCAGCTTATACAGATTATTTTTCCAAACTCAGCATAAATACCTGCCTGATCATATACATCACCGCCGGTTTTATCTTCAGGAATTTTAAACTTCATTTTCTTTTCCCATAAAGCTTTCCAGCTGTCTTCCAGTTCGCTATAACTTTTTCTCTGAGGTACTGTCTCCACATCCAAAACCATTACTTTAGTCAGATCAATTTGATCAAGCATAATTTCCTCCTTATATTTTAATAAATACTTTTAACATACTCCATCAGAGTCTTTGATTATTTTTGTAATAACATCTTCCGGTAATTTATCAATACTTGTAAATCTGATACAGCTCTTACCGCAGCTAACTCCGTTTAAAACTTTTAAAAGATCTCTATTCTTCTCAACAGATTTACTGTCAGCATAGAAAGACATGTAATTCTTCTGAGAATTAAATGCCAGTATCACTTTATCATTTACATCATATGTAGGCATTCCGTACTTCATACTTTCTTTTATACCCGGGACAGTTTTTTTAATTATCTTTCTTAAAATTGTAAGATCCTTTTTTCTGTCAGCATCTATCTTCTCCATAAATTCACTTACTGTTTCGGCTTTTGTGATCATAACAATTATAGAATAAAATTACTTATTTTGTTAACTTTTCTTTTAAAACTTCAGGATCATTTACCGGCAGTTCACATTTATAATTTTCACAAACAAATACTTCTGCTTTATTACTTTCATTCTTTTTACCTGTAATGTTTTCAATAAAAGGTGAAATCTTTCCCAACTCTTCTGCAGCATGCAGCTTTACACTGTTTGGAATATATTCTTTGCAGATCACTTCATTGAGTTTTTTAAATTCATCTGTGTCCTTATTTCCGCTGATAATAATTTCTTTCGGAGTATTCAGTAAAAAGCTTAAGTCACAAAGCATCTGCGGACTTGAGAATGGGAGTCTTCTGAGATCTTCAGAAAAAATATTCAGACATCTGTCGGCTTTGTCTGACAGGTCTTGATCATCGGTCATGTATCCGAGCTTAAGTAAGTTTCCGACCTGTATAGAATTACCTGAAGGTTCTGCACCGTCATAAGTATCTTTGGTTTTTAACAGAATATCCTTTTCATTTCTTTCCACATCAAAAAACCCTGCGGAGCTGTTATCATAAAATTTTTCAATGACAAGTTTATTTAGCTCAATCGCAAGAGTTAGATGTTTTATTTCATAACCGGCTTCGTACATATTGATCAGACCTGAAATAAAAAATGCATAGTCTTCAAGCGTCCCATTAAATCTCGACTCACCATCTCTGTATCTGTGAAGTAAAACTTTATCCTCAGGTTTGTATAGATTTTTCAAAATGAAATCCACTGCCGCTAAAGCTCTGTCATAATATTTTTCCTTGCCTGTTGCCTGGTATAATTTTGCGAAAGCTGAAATTGTAAGTCCGTTCCATGAAGTAAGGATCTTGTCATCCAGATAAGGTCTGGATCTTTCTGATCTTTCAGCAAGCAGTTCAGTTCTGCAGTCATCGATGATTCTAGCAATTTCTTCAGGCATTTTGTCAAAATTTTTACCTGTTTCATATATATCATTTGCAATATACATCACATTCTTTTTGCCAAAGACCTCGTGCGGATCGTTGACAGTATTACCGTTTGTCAGAATGCCGTAGTAATAATTAAAAATTTCAGCATTATCTTTGCCAAGAATTTTTTCAATCTCTTCCTTTTCCCAGAGATTAAATGCACCTTCTTCTTTGACATCAGGCTTATTTTTATCCGGTGCACTTTCAGCATCTTCAGCAGAATAAAATCCTCCGTTTTCATCAGAAAGAATATTTAAAACATATTCCGCAGTATCTTCGGCTACATATAAATAAAATTTATTTTTTGTAACAAGATAAGTATCTGTGTAAGCAGATATAAGCTGAGCCTGATCATAAAGCATCTTTTCAAAATGCGGCACTCGCCAGAAATTGTCCACCGAGTATCTGTGAAATCCTCCTTCCAGATGATCATACATTCCTCCTTCGTACATTTTTTTCAAAGAAAAAGTAACCGCGTCGAGAGCTAAAAAGTCTTTATTGTGATAATAATGATCGAGTAAAAAATTATATACTACCGGCCTTGGAAATTTATTTCCCGAGCCAAAACCGCCTTCGATCTCATCATAGATCGACATGGTATTTTTAAATGCATTTTCAAGAATTTCCTTTGACAATGTCTTATCACCGTCACTGCTGAGTCTGGTATTTATAAGCTCCTGTAATTTCAAAACTATATTATCACCGCTATTCATTACATCGGATCTTTTATTTTCCCATGCATCATTTATTTGTGTGATGACATCTTCAAAACCCGCTCTGCCATATTTTGCTTTTGGTGGAATGTAAGTCGCACCGTAAAAAGGTTTGAGTTCAGGAGTAAGAAACATACTCATCGGCCATCCGCCTGAGCCGGTCAAAGCCTGCAGCGCAGTCATATAAACTCTGTCCACATCAGGTCTTTCTTCTCTGTCCACTTTTATATTGATGAAAAATTCATTCATCAGTTTAGCGATCTCTTCATTTTCAAAAACCTCACGCTCCATGACATGGCACCAGTAGCAGGTAGAATATCCTATTGATAAAAATATCGGTTTATCTTCTTTCCGGGAAATTTCAAAAGTGTCTTCAGACCATGGATGCCAATCGACTGGATTATACGCATGTTGTAAAAGGTAAGGACTTTTTTCGTTAAGTAATTTATTGGATTTGAGTTTACTTTGCATTAAGTTCGGATTTTAGATATTAGAAGAACAAGTTTTAATTTAAGGAATTTAAAGAAATGAATAAATGTAATAAGAATGATATTTTGAAAAAATTTGCTTTTTATTCACATTCTCCCAAATAGTTTTATATAACAATAATGATTCATTGTTTTCTACTTACTTTTTTGAACGACCAAAAAAAGTAACAAAAAAAATCGTCCCGAGTTATTTTTGAATTTGTAAAATGTTTTGGACACTAATGCTTTTTTATCATACCATATATTAAAAATAGATTTTGCATTTAATATTTAAATGTTTATATTTTTCTAACAAAGGGATCAGACTGGATAGGAGAAATTTTGTAGTTTCGTAGTGCCCGGTAAAAAAACTTTTAAAGTTTTATTTGACATTAGAGAATTGAAATCAAGGACATGAAAACTTTTTAATCTAAAGTAAAAATTAAAATGGAATTTAAATCTGTAAATCCTTACAGCGGAAAAGAAGCCGGCATTCACAAAGAGCATACAGAAGAAGAGTTATCTGAAATGCTGAATACAGCAGGCGAATCATTTAACAGCTGGAGAAACGTCCCGATAGTTGAACGGTCCGAATTAATGAGAAATGCAGGTCAGGTACTTCGTAATAATACTGAGGAGTATGCAAGGATGATCACACTTGAAATGGGAAAACCAATTACTGAATCCCGAGCAGAGATAAATAAGTGTGCTTGGGTCTGTGATTATTATGCGGATAATGCGGAAGGATTTCTTTCAGATGAGATCATTGTAACAGATGCACAGAAAAGTTTTGTAAGACATGATCCAATTGGCTGTGTGCTTGCTGTTATGCCGTGGAATTTTCCTTTCTGGCAGGTCTTCAGATTTGCTGCGCCTACACTCACAGCAGGGAATACAGCAATGCTGAAACATTCTTCAAATGTATTCGGCTGTGCGAAGCAGATAGAAGATGTATTTATTAAAGCGGGATTTCCGAAAGGTGTTTTTCAGAATTTAATTTTACACCATGATAAAACAGATATGATACTGAAGCATGATGCTGTTCAGGCAGTATCTCTTACCGGCAGTGAGAGAGCGGGATCATCGGTGGCGCAGATCTCAGGCAAGTATATAAAAAGATCTTTACTTGAGCTTGGCGGAAGTAATTCATTTATAGTGTGGGGAGATGCAGATATCGATGCAGCAGTAAAGATTGCACTGACAGCAAGAATGCTGAACTGCGGACAAAGCTGTATTGCTGCAAAAAGGTTTATACTTGTAGAAAATATTTATGATGAATTTGTAAGTAAGTTTACTGACGCAATAAGTAAACTCATATCCGGAGATCCATTAAATGAAGAAACACAGGTCGGACCTTTAGCAAGGAAAGATCTTGCAGATGATCTTCATGAACAGATTGTAAAATCAATTGAGCAAGGTGCAGAATTACTTCTAGGCGGAAATCAGATAGATACATATCACGAGCCGACTGTTTTAGGAAATGTAAAGCCGGGCATGACAGCTTTTGAAGAAGAGACATTTGGTCCACTTGCAGCAATGATAAAAGCTAAAGATGAGGAAGATGCATTCAGACTTTCTGAATTATCAAGATTTGGATTAGGTGTTACAGTTTGTACTTGTAATATTGAGAAAGCAATTTCCATGGCGGGCAGGGTTAGTGACGGGGCATATTTTGTAAATGAACTTGTAAAATCCGATCCTAGATTACCATTTGGTGGAACAAAAATTTCGGGCTATGGAAGAGAGCTTGCAAAGGATGGTATGATGGAGTTTGTGAACAGGAAGACGGTGTATGTTAAGTAAATTTTAAATTTTAAATAATTTTTTCATTATATGCAGAGTGCGAAGAAACGTAACTCTGACTGTAAAAAATTTTTATATTTTTAGAAGAATAAATTGAAGGGATGAATTTGAAAGGCAGTTTAATTTCTAGTGAGTAACTAAGCGGAGTTAAGTTTAGAGCGGAACAGTTTTATTGAAGATTATTTTTCCTGACCATTCCCATAAATAATCTTTAAATTAGTTTATTATTTTGTATGCAAACATAACTTTTGAGAATTGTCTGAAAGATCTGGTATGCTCGATTAGTGTCCGGATATTAATTAAAATTTTATATATAAATCAGATTAGATCTTTTAGTATTCGATTCTTTTTCTGTCAGATTCCGGTTATAAATTCTAGATCTATTGCAGGTGACGAAACCAGTCAGGTTTTCGCAGTCATCAAACTTCAAATCCCATTCCCAAATTCAAAACCTGACAGGTTTTCACACAAACACATTAATAAAACAATTAAATCAAAAAACTAAATACATATATATATTCCAACAAACTTCACTACATTTTCTTCACATTTCCAAAACCATTCTTCTCCAGCTTCTTTACACTTGCACTTCCTTTATAATACACATTTCCCATTCCATTCAAAGTAATAAATATTTCTCTCTGTGAATTGACCTCTGCATTGCCAACTGCATTACTCTCAATATTCAGATTATCCGCAATCAGATCATATGCTTTAATATTTCCAACTCCGTTATGTTCAATATCAACATTGTCGATATTTCCTGAAAGAGTAGTATTGCCTACAGAATTATTTTCAAGTTCAAGTTTATTACAGTTCACATCCAGATCGATATTTCCAACTCCGTTATTTTCTATTCCAAGATCATTTAGATCGAGTTTTGATTCTGAACTCAAATTTCCGACTCCATTGTTTTCAAGCTTATTAATGTCTTTTAAAGTAATGTAAACATTCAGCTTAGTAGACTTTTTAATGCTGACATTTTCGACAGAACTGATCTCGAGTTCACGGTCGCTGTTAACTTTTGTGATAATGTATGGAATTATATTTTTATCTGCTTCAATAACTGCAGATTCGTTTGAACCTTGTTTCAGATATACATTCATTACACCATTTAACTCAATAGATTTAAACGACGAAAGTGTTCTTGTTTCTTTTACTACATTTCCGTCACCATATACAGTCTGAGAAAATACGTTTTGAGATGAAATTAAAAAAAAGGAAAGTGTAAGAATTGAAAAAAGTAATCTAAGATTTTTCATGATAAATTAATTTTAGTTAAAGTTTAAGAAAAGTTTTTTAGACTAACGAAGTGAGATTAAATTGGTTTCGTTTGATGCAGTTTAATTTTTATTGCGGAAATTTGCGAGACGAATATCAAGAAAAGATTCAAAATCAAAATCGTCATATTCATATATCTCCTCAAACATTTCTTCAGCTTTATCTTTTTTCCCTTCTCTGAAATAAATTTTTCCCATTTCAAAATAAGAATGTGGGACAAGCCATGTTTCATTTTCGGGTGACAGAGTAATACATTTATTAAATTGCTCAAGAGCTTTTTTTGTATTTCCTGCATATGAATATGAAAGTCCGGATTCAAAGTGAAATTTTATTTTATAATCGACAGTATTATATTTCTGCAGAAGACTCTTCTCAGAAATTTCTTCGTAAATATTTACTGATTCTTCAAATTTCAATGACTCCCTCAAATTTAAAGCTAATATCAAAAGTGAATCTAAAGTATTCATAGGCACTTTTAATTTTTCACGGGAATATCTGTAAAAAATTTTATCAAGTTCACCGTCACGTTCTTCTATGAAATTATTTCTTACTTCTGAATATTTATTTATAGCTGCTGATCTGTTTCCTGAAAGTTCGTAAGCAGCACCTAGTGTAAACAAATATACATTATATCTGTCTTCAGGATTTACATACGTCATATATTTTTCAAGAAACTGAATACTCTTATCATAATCATTCAGTCTGAAATAAGCTGTACCGAGAATTGCAAAAGAAGATTTTTCAATTTCACTTTTAAATGATCTTGTATTAAGCTCGAGAGATTTATTGGCATTTTCAATTGCCTTTTCATTATATCCAAACTGAAGCAGAAGACTTGAATAAAACACTCTGAATACCGGACTTTGCGGATATTCTTCAGTCAGATCTTCGGAATAATTTAATGCAGTCTGATCCTGTTCCTCTTCTTCCTTTAGGGAGAAAATCGACAGAAAGACTTTGGAATCAACTTTTGTATAAATACCTTTTTCTCTCGATACATTTAAAAATCGAACTCCATCTTTAATATTTCCGTCAAACCCAATAAGAGATAAAAGCCATTTGAATTTATCAGGAACAAATCCCAGCGCTACTTTATAAAGTCCGAGTCCCATGTAGGCATCATAATATTCCGGATAATTCTCGATAACTGCTGTGAGAATTCTGTATCCGTCATTTCCATTTGAAGCAGCTTCAAGAAGACTTTTATTTAAGCTAAGCATCAAAAGTGAAATATAGCTGTGTGCAATGCCTTTGTAATATAAAGCTTCAACATCATTTTTATTTACATCAAGTTTTTTCTCGGCTTTAGAAATGACGTTATTTGAGAGTTCTAAGAATTTTCCATACAATTTTTCATCACGGGAAGGCAGAGCTTTATAAAAATAGATCAGAGATTCATAAAAGTAACCTTTCAAATCGTCGGGATTATTTTTTTGGTATGACTTAAACAGAATTTCGGCATCATCAAATTCTAGATTGTAGATCAGATCGAGACCTTCGAGAATTTGTGTATCAGACTGAGCTTCGGACTTAACAGGATTTGAATATAGAAATAGAAAAAGTAAAACAGGTAAAAAATATTTTGTCATTATAAAATTAATATTGGACAGAACTTACAACTTTCTGAAACCGTTCCAGAAATTGAAAAATTTACTGATTGAAATAAACTTTTGCAAAATAATATTTTTGAGAATTCTTTGAAATGCAGTATGCATTATACAACTGTTCGAATAGAAACAAAAGTTATTATAAATTTTATCTTTATTTTAGATATATGTGTTTTTATATTTGCATATTATGATAATTAAAAACAAATATGCCTAAAATCATTTTTGAAATAAATTACAGCATTCATCCTGAAAAGAGAGATGCGTATTTAGAAACGATTAAAGAAATAAAAAACAACATCAACGGATCTATGGACAGTAATTATTCTGTTTTTGAAAGTAAAAAAAATCCGAATAATTTTACTGAAATTTTTCATTGTGAAAGTGAAGATGAAATAGATTCCATTGAAGATAATCAGAGTGAAGAGACAAAAGAATTGATCAGCAAATTATTTGATGAATATATTCAGGATAAGAAAGTTTTGTATTCTACTAAATATGAAGTTTGAACTTTATTCCTGATTATTTTTTATATCTTACATTTACAACAGAGTAGTCTATAAAACTACTCTTTTCTTTTTACCCAAAAGCATCATGAATTTAAAAGACAAATTTAGCGGCGGTGAATTTTTAAAACAGTTCAGCAGAATTGATCTGAAAACCAGCAGTCTTATCAAACTGTTTATTGCCATAATTACTGTTACAGCTCTTTTTCTCATGATACCAAGCTATAAGAATATTGAATCCAAATACGAAGTGGGAGCTATATGGTCATCGGAAGACCTGATAGCTCCTTTTTCATTTCCTGTATATAAAGATGAATCTGAATATGATCAGGAGAAAAAAGATGTTATAAAAAATATTGCTTTAGTATTTGACAAAGATGATTCAGAAAAAAATATTTCAGACAGTCTTGAAAATCTAAGAAGGGAAATGACTGAAGTATTTGAAATTACAGATGAGATCATTAAAAATAATGAAGGATTTATTAATTCAGAGAAGCTTGATGTACATAAAGCTAAGATCGGAATAGATTTTACTTTTGCAGAATGGGAACAGTTTTATTCTATTTATAAAAATTTAAAAAATTCTGATGAAAATAAATTAAATATTTCATTTCCCGAATACTTGAATATTGTTTCAAGTGTCGTTTTAAAAAATTCAGATGGTGATATTATTAATCTCGATAAAAATAATATCACATCAAAAAAGATTACTGTACAGCATAAGAATGATAAGCTTCAGGAGCTTTCAGATCTCGATAAAGTGAAGGATAAAAATGAAATTTTATTTAAATACGAATCTGATTTTAAAAATAAATTCAGTGACTCCCTGCTTGTGTCCTCTGCATTAAAGATCAGCAATAAATTTACTTCAGAAAATCTTATCTATAATAATGAACTTACAGAAAAGGAAACTCAGAGCCGTATAGAACAAATACCAAAAACAATCGGGATTGTAAAAGAAAATGAGCGAATTATCAGCAAGCATGATCCGGTCAACAGGTTCACAAAAATGAAACTCGATTCTTATAAGAAAGTGAGACTTGAAAAGATTGGAACTCAGGATGTCATTCTTCAGTATGTGGGAAAATTTTTTACAGTAATAATACTTCTGATCGTACTTGGATTTTTTCTTTATTATATCCGCCCGGCTGTCTTTAATGACAATTTCAAGCTCATGATTATTTCATCGATGATACTTATTGAAGGATTTATCGCATTCCTCAGTATGAGCTTAGATCTGAGACTGCCAATAGAATTACTAATATTTGTACCTGTAGCATCCATACTTCTTACAATAATTTTTGACTCGAGACTTGCGTTTTATACTGTGACTATAATTTGTTTCTTTGTTGCAACAATACGTGGCGGAGATTTCTCAATTGCTTTTATCACATTCTGCGGATCGGTATTGGCAATCTTCAGCGAAAGGGATATTAAAAACAGATCACAGATATTCCGTTCATTCTTTTTTATTCTGATCGGATACACAATTTCAATACTTGCAGTAAATCTGATTCGGATAGAAGATTATCAAAAACTCTGGGTCAAATTAATGTTCGGCGGAATAAATGCAGTAATGTCTCCAGTCATTGCATTCGGTCTTCTTATTTTTTATGAAAAAGTTTTTAAAATTACTACAGATCTGACGCTGCTTGAATTGTCAGACTTTAATCATCCTTTATTAAAAGAACTTTCCTCAAAAGCACCAGGTACATTTCATCACAGCATTATAATGGGAAATTTATCCGAAGCTGCTGCTGAAGCTATCGGCGCAAATCAGATACTGGCTAGGGTAGGCTGTTATTATCATGACATTGGAAAAATTATGAAACCGCAGTATTTTATTGAGAATCAACTTGATGAATATAATAAACACAATGAACTCAATCCGACAGTCAGCACTAAGATAATAATAGCGCATGTAACTGACGGAATTGCACTTGCAAAAAAATACAAATTGCCTCAGGAGATAATAGATTTTATTCCAATGCATCACGGGACTACACTTGTTTCTTATTTTTATGACAAAGCAAAAAAGTCAACCAAAGAAGAATTATCTGATTACATTTACAGATATCCAGGTCCAAAGCCACAGACAAAAGAAACCGGTATCGTTATGCTTGCGGATGCTATTGAAGCCAGCACAAGAGCGATTGAAGATCCGACGCCGCAGAAACTCGAAAGTAAGATACGTGAAGTTATTAAAGTCAGATTTATGGAAGGTGAATTTGATGAATGTGATCTTACATTGAGAGACCTTACACATATAAAGGATAGCTTTATGAAAGTACTCATTGGTATTCATCATCACAGAATTAAATATCCCGATAAAAATCAGCTTGAGCTGGTTTCTAATTCTTCCGAATAAAAATTTATGAATACTGATATTGAATTTCATAAAAAACTATTTCTGAATTTTCTAATTATAGAAAAATCATTATCCGAAAACACCCTATTTTCCTACAGATCTGACCTCGAGAGGTTTATAAAATATCTTAATGAAATAAAAAAGATCAGCAATGTAAAAGAAATTGATGATAATATTATAAATCAATTTCTTAAACATCTGAATAAACATGGAGATAAAAATGAAAAAAAATATTCAGATAAATCAGTAGCAAGATTCATTTCAACCTTAAAATCATTTTTTAAATATCTTGAATCTGAAGATGTCATTTCCATAAATCCTGTAGAAGAGCTTGAGTCGCCAAGGACTTCGAGGACATTGCCTGAAGTTCTGACGATAGAAGAAACAGAACTGCTTCTTTCTATGCCTGATGAAAATGATAAACTTGGACTCAGGGATAAAGCATTATTAGAAACAATGTATGCCAGCGGACTTAGAGTTAGTGAAACATCTGATCTTGAAACAGGGAATATTTTTTTTGATGAAGGTTATCTGAGAGTTATTGGTAAAGGTTCAAAGGAAAGGATCGTTCCGATAGGTGATATCGCATTAAATTTTATTGTGAAATATATTAACGAAAGCAGATCTCTTTTGAAAAAAAGTAAATCCGGCAATATAATATTTTTAAATTTCAGAGGAGGAAAGCTGTCGAGGATGGGAATTCTGAATATCATTAACAAGTATTCAAATCTCGCAGGTATAAAAAAAAATGTTCATCCTCATACACTAAGACATTCATTTGCAACGCATCTATTAAAAGGAGGAGCAGACATCAGGATAATTCAGGAAATGCTCGGACACTCGGATATTTCTACAACGCAGATCTACACACATATTGACAGGGAATATCTGATTGAAGTACATAAGACATTTCATCCAAGAGCATAAAAATTAAAAAGAGAGTAATATTGTTAAATTGAATAAATGTCATATAATCCGTATATTTACAGTACTAAAAAATTTAAATCATCAGGAGAAATTTTATAATGAAATCAAATAAATTATCTTTATTTGTATTACCACTTATTTTTGTTTTAGCAATAGGAGCAATTTATTTTCAAGGTTGCTCATCTGCACAATCTACAACAGGAAAATTAGCTTTTTCTCAGCAGGATTATTTGAAAGCTGAAGAAGAATTAAAAAAAGGTTTGGCAATAGATAAAGGTGACGCTGAAGGCTGGTATATGCTCGGTTATTCACAGGTAGAAAATGGAAATTATGCAGAAGCTCAGAAATCATTTGCTCAAAGTCTAACAATTTCAAATGCTTTCAGCAGTTCAATTCAGTCATTCTGGGTTGATAAGTTTAATGCAGGTGCTAAGGATTTTAAAAATGGAATTGATGCCGAAGAAAAAAAGAATTCAGCCAGTGCAAAAACTTTTTATGAAAGTGCACTCAGAAATTTCGAAGCATCTTCAGTAATTTTCCCGGACAGTTTGAAGTCTTATTCTGCAATTGGTGAAACTTATCTTGCATTAGGGAACACAGAAAAAGCACTCGAGGTTTTTAATGATTTAGCTGCTAAATCTACTAATCAAGAAGATGCAGAAAGAGTAGCAAAAATACTTTTTGATTCAGGTTTAAATATGATGTCATTAAATAATTTTAAGGCAGCAAGTGAAACTTTCAAAAAAGTTTTAGCTATTCCAAATTTACCAAAAACTAATGAGTTTTATGAAACATCTGCTTATAATAATGGACTGGCACTTGCTAAATTGGGAGAAGACGCAAGAGTAAAAGATGAGAACAGTAATTATAAAGAATATTTTAATGATGCTTTATTATCTTTAGAACCACTTACTTATAGTCTGTCCAAAAAAGAACTTGAAAAGCAGGTATATGAATTATTAGTTTCGGTATATGCAAATCTTGGCAGAACTGAAGAAGCTCAGGATGCATTGAATAAGAAAAATGCAATTTTAGGCAATTAATAATAAAAATAATGGAAAACGAAAATAATCAACCTGTGAAATCTAATTCCGGAAGATGGTTTTGGGGAATATTTATTTCACTGATTGTAATTGCAATGTTTTTCGTTGGCATTTCATTTTTATATCTTACAAAAATAATTTCAGGTTCTGACGGATCACTTGAGATCAATGGTAAAGGAAATGGAAAAATCGCTGAAGTAAAACTAGATTTTACAATTTTTTCGTCTGAAGGAATTGTCAGACAGTTCAAAAAATACGGTGAAGACAAATCAATAAAAGCAATCATTCTTAGAATAAACACTCCAGGAGGTGGAGTTGCTGCATCTCAGGAAATTTATGAAATTGTAAAAAAAACCAGAGATTCAGGTAAACCAGTAATTGTATCTATTGCAAGTCTTGGTGCAAGTGGAGGTTATTACGCTGCCTGCGGAGGAAGTACAATTATTGCCGATGAAGGTTCACTCGTTGGAAGTATAGGAGTAATTATTCAGCTTGTAAATTATAAAGAACTTGCAGATAAGATTGGTATAAAATCTATGACAATTACCAGTGGAGAACTCAAAGACGCTGGAAATCCATTTAAGGATTTTTCAGAAAAGGACAGAACTTATTTTCAGGAAATAGTAGATGATACATTTGAACAATTCCTTGGAGTTGTATCAAAAGAAAGAAAGATCGATACAGCAGAACTCAAGCAGTATGCAACCGGCAGAGTGTTTACCGGCAGACAGGCATTAAAGATCGGACTTATAGATTCGATTGGTACTTATGAAGATGCTATCAGAATAGCAGCAAATATGGCAGGAATTGATGGTGAACCTACTATCGTAAAAGAAAAAGAAAAATCAACTCTTATTGAAAGAATACTTGATACATTTTCTAATAATGAGTTAAGATCTATAAAAGAAGAATTAAGAAGTGAATTTATAGATCAGCCGCTTTTACAATATAAATTTGTTTATTAACTGTATTAAGGAGAGATTATGACCAGATCTCAGATCGCTGCTGCTATATCAGGAGCTACGGGATTAAGTAAAAAGGAAACTGAAATTATTGTTGAAGGATTTATTAGTTGTGTTATTGATTCTTTAAAACGAAATGAATCTGTTGAGATAAGAGGTTTTGGAACGTTTAAGAATAACATGAAACATCCGAGGATTGCAAGAAATCCAAAGACAGGCGAGAAAATTTCATTAGGAAAAAGATATATTCCAATGTTTAAAGTATCTAAAGATTTTAAGAAAGTTGTTCAGGAATCACTTGTAAAATAATATTTTAATTAGAATTTTTATTTAACAACTATACACAAGAAAGGAATAAATTAACTATGCCTTGCGGAAAAAAAAGAAAACGTCATAAAATGGCGACGCACAAAAGGAAAAAAAGACTTAGAAAAAACAGACACAAAAAGAAAATTAGATAGATATAAAGTTTTTTTCATGCCGTCAGAATTTATCTGACGGCATTTTTTATCTGATCCAATCCGTTAAAAATCTTACTACTTTTTCTTTACCAAGGATTTCGACTATAGAAGGCAGATCAGGTCCGTTCTCGCTTCCTGTCAAAGCAACTCTGACAGGTTTAAACAATAACTTTCCTTTTACACCTGTTACATTCTGTACTTCACTTATCTTTTCTTTATAAACTTCAGCTGTAAGTTCATCAATATTTTTGAACTGATCTGTCAACTCTTTAAAAACTGTAACTGAAGTATCAGCGGTTAGAATTTTTTCCAGCTCAGGATCTTCAATTATAATTTTATCCTGTGTAAATATTTTTGTATGTTCAGGAATTTCATCAAGCTTATTCAAATATACTCTTATAGCTAACAATATTTTTTTCGCATGTTCTTTATCTGCTAAGTCCACACCTGTATCTTTAAAATAGGGGATAGATAGTTCAAATAATTTATCCGGATCATAATCTTTTATATAAGAATTATTCATCCAGTTAAGTTTATCAATATTGAATACTGCTCCTGAAGACTGTACTTTCTCTAATGAAAATTTATCTACGAGCTGCTCCATAGAAAAAAATTCATTTTCTTCTCCTTCTCCCGGATTCCATCCAAGCATTGCAATAAAGTTGATCAATGCTTCTTTTAAATATCCCTTTTTTAAAAAATCTTCAACTGCGACATCTCCCTGTCTCTTGCTGAGTTTTGATTTATCAGGATTCAGTATCAGCGGAACATGCACCATTGCCGGTACTTCCCATCCAAGAGCTTTGTAGATTAAAATGTGTTTCGGTACTGAAGTAACCCATTCTTCACCTCTGATAATATGTGTGATTCCCATAAGATGGTCGTCCACTACATTAGCAAGATGATATGTCGGAAAGCCGTCTGATTTTAAAAGTATCTGATCATCGATAATATTGGTTTCAATTTTTATATTTCCTTTTATTACATCATTAAATCTGACTTCTTCGTCACGTGGAACTTTCAGTCTGATCACATAAGGCATTCCTTTATCAAGATTAGCTTTTACTTCTTCATCAGTAAGATCACGCGCTCTGCCGTCATACATAGTCTGTCTGCCTTCGAGCTGCTGCATCTTTCTCATTTCATCAAGCTCTTCAGAAGTTTCAAAAGCATAGTAAGCTGCCTTTTTTTCTAAAAGTTCATCGCAGTATTTTTTATAAATTTCTAATCTTTCTGATTGGAAATATGGTCCTGCTTCACCGTCTTTACCCGGACCCTCATCAAAATCTATTCCAAGAAGTGCAAGTGAATCTACAAGATTTTCTACTGCACCTTCGACCTTTCTTGTCTGATCTGTATCTTCTATTCTTAAAATATTTTTGCCATTCTGATTGCGCGCATAGAGATAATTAAAAAGTGCAGTCCTTACAGAGCCAATATGTACATAACCTGTAGGGGATGGAGCAAATCTAACTCTTACATTATTATTATTCATTAAATTTTATTTACTGTTATTTACTATAATTACAAATTCACCTTTTGTTTTAAATTGTTTAGAAAGTACATCTTTCACTCTGCCTCTGATGGTCTGTTCAAATTTTTTCGTAAGTTCACGGCATACAGCTATTTCTTTATTTCCAAGATGATCATGAATTTCATTCAATGCTTTATAAATTCTGAACGGAGATTCGAAAATGATCAGCGTCATTTTTATTTCTGATAATTCTTTTAATGCAGTCTGTCTTCCTTTCTTGTGCGGTAGAAATCCCTGAAAATAAAATTTACCTGTTGGTATTCCGGATAATACAAGTGAATGTATCAGCGAGCTGCAGCCGGGTACAGAATAAATTTCAATATTTTCTTCTATACATTTTGAAACAAGTAAATTACCAGGATCAGAAATACCGGGTGTACCTGCATCTGAAACCAATGCAACAGTTTTACCGCTTTTTATTTCATCAATGATAAATTCAGATTTACTTGATTCCACATGTGAATAATAGCTAACTGTCTTATTTCTAATTCCATATTGAGTCAGCAGGAAATTTGTTTTCCTTGTATCTTCACAAGCTATAAAGTCAGCATTTTCCAGTATTTGAATTGCCCGAAAAGAAATGTCCTCTATATTTCCGATTGGGGTAGAAACAAGATACAAAACTCCTTTGTGAAAATTCTGTAAATCAAATTTTTCTTTGAAATTATTGTAAACGGCTGATAGTCTTTCGTTCAAATACTATGAATAATAATTTGCTGATATATTACGGTATATTATAATTATATTTAAAATACTTAATTAAAAAACCATTTTAAATTTATATATAAATGTTAGTTATCGGTAAAAATCCAGTACTCGAAACTCTGAAATCTAATCCTGATGCTTTTAACAAAATAGTACTTTTGAAAAAGTTAAAGCCTGAAAATAAACTGAAGAGCATAGTAACAATTGCAGAAAAAGAAAAAATAAATGTAGTCTATTTAAACTATACAGACTTTAAAAAATTCTTTGATAATAAAAGCAAAGATGAAGGCGTAGATCAGGGAGTTATCGGTTTTATAAAAGATTATCAGTATGTACCGATCAGAGAAATGGTAGAGGCAAATAAGAAAATAACAAATCCTCTTATACTTGTCCTCGACAGTATCACAGATCCTCATAATCTCGGTGCTATCGCAAGGTCAGCAGTATGTCTTGGTGCAGACGGGATTGTCATCCCACGTCATAATGCAGCAGAAGTAAATCATACTGTATTGAAAACATCTTCGGGAGCAGTAAATTATATAAGCATTGCTAAAGAAACTAACTTATCAAATACACTTCTTTTCTTAAAGAACAACGGTTATTGGATCGCAGGTACTGATCTGAATTCATCCAAATCAATCTTTGAAACTGATCTGAAACTTCCTTTGGCATTGGTAATAGGAAGCGAAGGTTCAGGTATCAGAAAAAATTTACTTGACAAATGTGATTTAAAAATCAGAATCCCGATGGCTGGTAAGATCGATTCACTTAATGCATCTGTATCGGCGGGAGTTTTTCTTTATGAAATTTTCAGACAGAAAAATTCATGATCCGCTTGTTCTTTTTTTAGGGGTTGGTATTTCATATTTTGTCAGAAGCTTATATAGATGACTTCGCTGAATCTTTAGTGCATCTGCAGTCTGCGAAATATTGTATTTATAATCATTCAGCATTTTCAAAAGAAATATTTTTTCAGATTCGTTCTGAAAGTCATTAAGTGTCATGTTTTTATTAAACAGCTCGCTGAATTCTTTTAAATGTCTGCTGCCAGGAATTTCAATGTCTTCATATTCAATTACTTTTTTATCAACAGAGATAATAAGTCTTTCGACAATATTTTTTAACTCTCTGACATTACCTGCCCATCTTAACGAAAGGAACAGATCTATAGCACTCTTACTAAAACTCTTTAGAGGAATATTATTTTCGTCACAGAATTTTTTTGCGAAATATTCAGTGAGTTCTTTTATATCTTCAGGTATTTCTCTCAGAGCAGGAAGTTCAATTCTGAATACATTAATTCTATGATAAAAATCCTCACGCAGATTATTACTTTTTACCTCTTCCAGAAGATCTTTATTTGAGGCAAAAATAAATCTGGCATTTAAATGAATTTCAATGTTGGTTCCTATTCGGGTGATCTTATTTGTCTCGATCACTTTCAAAAGCTTTGACTGTACCTCTTCGGATAGATTTGATATTTCATCTAAAAAAATTGTCCCGCCTTCAGCAAGTTCAAATTTACCCTTAACAAAATTACC
The DNA here is from genome assembly GCA_035443185.1 of Ignavibacteria bacterium. GTDB lineage: Bacteria > Bacteroidota > Ignavibacteria > Tepidaquicellales > Tepidaquicellaceae > UBA2330. Next base: position 23,814 of record DAORRV010000040.1, read on the forward strand.
ATCTTCAATTCCTCCGAATAATTCCAGATCAATTTTCTCTTCAGAAAGATTTGCGCTGCTGATCTCAATAAATGGTTTATCCGATTTATCGGAATATAAATGAATCAGCTTTGCTGCAAGTTCTTTGCCGGTACCACTTTCACCTGTAATTAAAAGATTGGAATTAACTGCTGAAAATTTTCTTATCAGTTCAAGTGCATTCTTTATTTTTTCACTTTGACCCACAATTTTATAAATTTCAATCAATTCTTTTCTTATCCGTATTAATTCTTCACGGGATTTTTTAAAATCAATTGCATTTTTTATAATGAGTTTCAATTCATAAAGATCAGGTAAAGGTTTCTGTAAAAAATTATAAGCTCCTTTTCTGATAGCTTCTACTGCGGTTTCTATTGTTCCGTGTCCGGATATCATGATCACAACATGACGGTTATTGATCTCGGTAATTTTCTCAAGTACTTCCAGACCGTCCATCTTTGGCATTTTTATATCAAGAAGTATAAGGTCGTAGTCAGATTTTTTAACTTTTTTTATTGCCTCTTCGCCTGACTGACATCCTTCAGTTTCATAACCTTCAGATTCAAGTATCATTGAAATACTGTCTATGATGCTTTGTTCGTCGTCTATAATTAAAATCTTATCCATTTATTTGATCAGTTTAAATTATTGATTTGAATATTTATAATCTGAATATATCATCTCAGATACGATCTTTCCTGAAAGGAAACATAAAGGAACTCCGCCTCCCGGATGAGTATTGCCTCCTGTAAAAAATAAATTTTCATAATAGTCTGATCTGTTCTTAGGTCTGCGAAACATAGTCATAAGTGAATTTGAAGATAATCCATATATAGATCCGAATTCTGATCCATACATATTCATCATATCTTCAGGAGTTATTATTTTAAATAATTTAATTTTTTCTCTGAGATCATCTTTAATGATATTAAATGAATTTATTTTATTTATGATCTTATCAAAGTATTCAAATTTATGTTTTTCATTCCAGCTAAACTTATCAGTTACTACTGGTGCGTTCACATATACAATCCAGTTTTCCATTCCTTCGGGTGCATCTTCCTTATGCACTTTTTTAGATATAGAAATATAAACAGTCATATCTTCAGCCGGTAATTTTTTTTCAAAAATATCAATGAATTCATTTTCATAATTATCTGAAAATAAAATATTATGCTGAGAAAGATTTTCTGAAACACCATCAAAACCCATTATTGCAATGAAGCCTGAATTTGACCAGTCAGAAGATTTGAAATATTCTTTACCTGCAAGTTTTCTGTTGTTAGTAAAATTAGAAACTATCAGATCGAAATCTATAACTTCCGACATTTCATTGTCACCGATTTCGAAAAAGCATTTATTTATTTTAAATGATGAAAACTCAATATCTTTGAGCCGCTGTCCGTAATTAATTTTAATATTATATTCAGTGCACAATCTTACAAGGGCTTTTGCAATTTTATAAATTCCTCCATCTACATAACATGTCCCAAATTTGAATTCTATATATGGAATTATGGAAAATATCTGAGGAGACAGGTAAGGGGATGAACCGTTAAAAGTAGAGTATCTGTCAAAAAGCTGCTGCAGTTTAGGATCAGTAAAAAATTTATTTGAAAGATCGTTTATTGATTTTCCTGAAAAGAATTTATTTATATTTTTTATTCCTTTTACATTCAAAAAATTCTTTATCTTAAATTCACTTTCAAGAATGTTTTTCTCAGAAATATCAAAGAAGAACTCAGCGTATTCGAGGTAATCTTTAAAGCCGTTATATTCATTTTTTCCAAAGACAGATATGATCTCTTCCTTTATGCTTTCTGAATCTGTGTAGGCATTAAATATTGTATTATCCTTCCAGAAATATCTGCACGAATTTACGAGAGGAATCAGTTTAAAATAATCATCAATATTTTTTCCGATATCATTAAAAAAATCCCGAAAGACATAAGGCATCGAAAGAATAGACGGTCCTGTATCAAATCTGAATCCGGATTCAAAATATTCTCCCATTTTCCCGCCGGCGGAAATATTTTTTTCATAGATCTCTACTTCATAGCCCATATGAGCCAGTCTAATAGCCGTTACCATTCCGCCAATACCTGCACCGCAAACAATTATTTTATCCATATAATCTTAAATAAAATTAAAGATAATTTAAATTTGATAATTAACATTTTAAATTTCAATTACCGTTACACCTGTATCGCCTTCAGACAGTCCACCAAGTCTGTATGATAATACTGACTTATTTGTTTTGAGTAAGTTATGAACTTCATCACGCAGCTTACCACTGCCTTTTCCGTGAATTACACTTATTTCTTTCAGACCAATTCTGATTGATTCGTCAATAAACCTGTACAATGAATCCGTTATCTCGAAAGTATATTTTCCACGGATATCCAGCGATCTGTTTATAACTCCTTCATTCACTTCCACAAATGAATTTACAGAATGCTCTTTTTTTTCTTTTATAGGTTTCTCAAGTTTTTCTAATTCATCAATAGTTGTCTTTATTGCAAGACCGTTTACACTTATAGTTACTGTATTTCCTGAAATGGAAATTATTTCACCTGTTGATTTTGTACCTTTGATCTGTACAGGATCATTAATTTTCAATTCGCCTGAAATTACTTTATTTATTTCTTCAGTATCTTCTTTGGCATCTTCAATATCAGGTTTTGTTAGTTCTGCAGCAGCTTCAGAAAAATGTTTTTTAATTTCTTTATGCGAATTTTCATTTTCTCTGATTTCTTTTATAGTTTTCTCGATCAGCTTATTTGCATTTTTAATAATATTTTCAGCATCTAGTTTAGCTTTATAACGGAGTTCTTTTTCATTCTTTTTAAACTCTTTTATCTTCTGATCATAAATGTTTGTCAGTCCGGCAAGTCTTGTATTTTCAATGTCATACTTACTTTTAAGAGATTCAAATTTCTGTTTTGTTTCATTAAGTTCTTTCAGCAGATCTTCAAGTCTGCTTTCGTTTTCGGATAAATATTTTCCCGCATTATTTAAAAGTACTTCAGGAAAATCAAATTTCCTGGCAATCTCAAAAGTAAAACTCTGACCCGGAACGCCGGTTGAGAATTTGAAATTTGGAGAAAGATTATCGACATTAAATTCAAGTGAACCGTTCTCTATATTTTCTGTGCTGTATGCAAACTCTTTAAGTTCGCTGTTATGAGTGGTTACTATGCTGATGCAATTATTTTCAGATAAATATTCCAGGATAGAAGCTGACAGGGCACTTCCAAGAACAGGGTCAGTACCGCTTGCAATTTCATCAATAAGTACAAGTGATTTTTGATCAGACTTTGAAATAATTTCTTTGATATACTTTAAATGCGAACTAAATGTACTCAGATCATTTTCCAGGGACTGATCATCTCCAATACTTACAAAAATATTATCAAACAATCTGAATTCAGATTCAGGTGCTGCCGGAACGTGAAGACCTGACTGAAGCATAAGTTGATTCAGTCCGACAGTTTTCAAAACTACTGTTTTACCGCCGGCATTTGGACCTGAAATGACCATAGTGTTAAATTCGTCTCCAATGCAGATATCGAGCGGAACTACTTCATTTCTTTTATGAGTCTGGAGTAAAACCGGATGATATGCATTAATGAGATTTAAATGGTTCTCAGATATTATAGGTTTACTTGAAATAGTTTCAATAGAGTATTTAGCTTTTGCCTGAAGGAAATCAATCTCAGCAAGTATTCTGATATTGTTTTTTATCGGTTCAATATTTTTAGAAAGTTGTGAAGCTAGTTCACGAAGAATAGATTCGATCTCTCTTTTTTCTTCAAAATATAATTCAGTAATTTCATTGTTGAGTTCAATCGTTTCAGTAGGTTCGATAAAAACAGTAGCCCCTGTAGAAGATGAACTGTGAATAATTCCGTGAACGAGTCGTTTATTTTCAACTTTAACAGGAATGACAAATCTGCCGTCACGTTGAGTGATGATCTCTTCGCGTGCATAATCTTTTTCAGATATTTTCTCCATTACATTTGCCAAAGTCTTCCTTAGTCTGCCTGACTGTGTAATGATCTGTCTTCTGATCTTTCTGAGATTGGAAGATGCAGAATCTTTTACAGCGCCGGTTTCATCAATGGTGATATCAATATTATGTTCAAGTATTTTATCAAAGAAGAGATCGGAAGTAATTCTTTTCAATACAGAAAAGTCTTCACTGAAATCTCTACTGTCTTCGGAAATCATCTTTTTGATGATTCGAGAAATTCTCAGAAAATTCAGAATATGTAAGAATTCTTCCGGGGAAATGTAATGACCCTCAATACCCGCTTTGCTTATAGATCTCCGAATATCTTTAAGTCCGTCTAAAGGAACGTCACCTCGGGCATTGAGAAGCTCCTTCATCTGAGATACTTTTTCAAGTTCATATTCCAGTTCACCTGACTCAGAAAAAAATTTCATTGAGTCGCAGAGTTCTTCTCCGAGATCAGAATAAACGAAATTCTTCAGACGAGAAGTGATCCTATCAAATTCTAATTTATATTTTATGTCTGTTAAATCCATTTTATTGTTTGATTTATATCAATGCTGTTCAAGATAATTTATTAAAAGAATAAATTCTAATAAAATATATTTTAAATATTAAAATTCAATTCTACCTTCAATTTACCTCATCCCAGCCTTCCCCTTGGTAAGGTGAGGGCTGGTAGGGGTTTTGAAAGAAAAT
>DAORRV010000040.1:28642-30010 GCA_035443185.1 Ignavibacteria bacterium
AATCAGATTTCATTTATTTTTTATTATTGAAATCCTTCAGGAAGTCAAATTCCTGATAGAAGTTTTTTGCATTTGGCAGTACTGTCATAATATTATTGTAAATTCCGGGAGCTGCATCTATAACGTAAGGATATATCTTCGAATCATCAATAGTTTTTTTTGAGAATGCAGAAAATAGTTTAGTTGTTGCAAGCAGAAATAGACTCGTAAGTATAATTCCTTTAAACATTCCAAACAAAAATCCGAATAGTTTGTCAATAGTTTTTGTTGCAAAATTAAATCCTGAGATCTTTTGTGAAACATAATTCAGAATGATATTGATAATGACTACAATCAGTAAGAAAGAGATAAGGCTTAAAATTCTCTCGTTGATTTTTATAAAAGAAAGATAACCCGTCAGAACTTCGTTATAATTTGTAGCAAGTAAAAATCCGGCAACAATACCGATTAGTGAAAATACGCTTTTAAGAAATCCTTTCTGAAGACCGAGTAAAGAAAGAATGAGGATAGTGATTGAAATTATGAGGTCGAGAGTATTCAAAAGCTTTTTTGATCAATTCTGTAAAAATTCAAATACTTAAAAAATTAAATACATTGTTAATTTAAAGTGGTCAAATCGGGAGGGGAGTGTGATCTAGGAAAAGTCAGTTAAGTTTGCTTTTGACAAGATCCTGAATTATTTTCCCGTCGATCTTTCCCTTAAGTTGCTTCATTACTTCTCCCATTAGTTTTCCAAAATCTTTTTGTTCTGTAATTCCGGATTCCTTTAGGATATTATCAACGATGATGCCTGCTTCATCAGCGGACATTTGTTTAGGAAGATATTCATTTATGATATCAAGCTGAGCCTGTTCTTTATCGACAAGATCAATTCTTGCGGCTTCTCTGAAAAGATCGATCGATTCTTTTCTCATTTTTGCCTGTTTGGATAGAAGCTGAATTTCTTCATCTTCATTCATTTCCCTGTTCATACCTGACTTATCCATTTTCAATATCTCTGCACGTATGGAACGAAGTGTTTCGATCCTTACAGTTTCTTTTGCTTTGAGAGCAGTATTGAGATCTTCGTTAATTTTATTTTTTAAGCTCATTAAATTTTATTCATAATTTTAAAAACTATTCAGATAATAAATACACTGATCAGTTTTTCATGCTTGCTCTGAATCTTTCAGATTCTGCAATGTACTTTGATTTAGGATAATCTTTTTTAAGTTCATCCAAAAGCTTTTTTGATTCATCAAAATCTCCTGCTCTGAAATAATCTTTAGCAGCATAAAATAAATACTGATCGACGAACGGATTTTCTTTATCTGTGTTAGCGGCTTTTTGAAATTGCCTGGCTGCATTTAAGTAATCATTTTTGGCTTC
>DAORRV010000041.1:0-29842 GCA_035443185.1 Ignavibacteria bacterium
TAGAAATAAACACCACTTGATAGAGATGCAGCATTAAAGCTAACCTCATATGAACCCGCGGATTTTACTTCACTTACTAATGTTTGAACTTCTTTTCCAAGAATATTATAAATCTTCAGAGTTACTAATCCGTTAGTCGGGATCGAATATGCGATCTTTGTTGACGGATTGAAAGGATTAGGATAATTCTGACTTAAGCTGTAATCATTGGCAATTGAAGTGACATTATTATTAACACCTGTAATAATATCATAATCGATCTTTAATGTCCAGCTTCTCAGACTTCCTGTATCTCCTGCAGCATTATCTGAAATTCTGAGTGTATATGTTCCATTCGGATTAACACCACTATTTTGGAATTGTGAGAATGGTTCTTTTGGATTAAAATTACCTGTTGCCTGTGCTAATCCACCAACACAAACAGTTGGAATATTTTGAATATTTGTCAAACCTGCTGAATCACTTAAAACTGTACCTGTTAAGTTATCACAACTGTTTCCAAATCCTGTTCCTGTCCATCCGATTCTGCTGATAGATGTATCTACAGAATTACCTTTTGTTAACCAGAATCTGAGATCACCGACCCAGCTTTGTACAACATTATTGATAGTTAAGGTAACTTTTTTGATCTCAACATTTCCAGCAATTCCACTGATATCAATATTATCTACAGCAGGATTTGCATTACCTCCGTTATCAGGAATCTGAACATACTGGTTTCTAGTAATTGTAATTGATCCTCCAACGGGTGGCGGTGGTGCAGAAGACGGAATTGCAAATCCACAGACTTCAGCTGCCGGATTAAATGGTGCAATTAAGTTAGTCGCACCTGATGTAAGATTTACAGTTCTTAATTCACCTCTTAATGCGGTATTGTTATATGCGGCATACCATAGAGTATCAGTCTGTCTGTCAAAGCTCAAACCCTGTATGAAATTTGCATCGAATCCAATAGGTCCGATCAAAGTACCTGCAGCAGATGTAAGATTTATGCTGTATAAATTATCATCAATACTTATTGCGTAACAAAGTCCTGTACTGTTTATTGCAATACCAAAAAAGTTTTGACCTGCATTACCAACAAGTGTAGCAACTCTTGTAGTCAGGTCTAGAGTGTAAAGTTTGTCTCCACCTGTTACAGTAGTAGTAAGATACATAGTATTATTGGCATTATTAAATGAAAGGCTTAAAACCTGTTCTGAACCAATTCCTGTAATTGCTCCGAGAGTTGTTAAAGCTCCCGTTACTGTATCAAGAGTCTGAAGCGGTGAAGCAGCAGCTACAGCAATACAATATAATGTTCCTGTATTACTGAATTCCATTCCTCCGAAAAGACTTGTACTACCGGGACCGAAATTTGATAAAGATCCTGTTGTGTTGAGAACTCCTCTTGCGAAAAAACTTGTAGCAGCAGCGTTTTGTCCAAACCATCTTCCGCCAAATGCTGAAATCTGATTATTGTTATTGTTTTCTGTAACTGTAATACTTTTCGGAGCTCTTTCTGTAGCTGTGTTTTTAGTATTTACCATATCCTGAGCGATCGAAATATTACCGACTGCTAAAAGAAAGGTAAAGATCAGAATAAATGATTTCATTTTTCTCTGGTTAATTTATAAATAGTTAATAAAAGTTATAAAAATTTTATGGTTGGAAATTATTTTAGGTTCAAAATATTTAATAATAAAGTTTTAAACAACATACTTGAAATTATTTTTATCTCAAATACTTATTATTCCGAAATCTCCTCCTCCTTATATTGCAACTGATACAGTTTAAAATAAAGACCGCCCTTTTCCAAAAGCTGTTGATGTGTTCCCATTTCTTTGATCTCGCCTTTGTGCATTACTATTATTTTATCGCAGTTTTGAATTGTCGAAAGTCTGTGAGCTATGATAATGGAAGTCCTGCCTTCTATAAGTTTTTTGATCGCATTCTGAATCAGAATTTCAGTATTGGTATCGACACTCGAGGTGGCTTCGTCCAGTATCAGAATCTTCGGATCATAGGCGAGCGCTCTTGCAAATGAAATGAGCTGCTTCTGTCCGACTGAAAATGATGATCCTCTTTCAGTCACCTGTTTATAAATAGTCTCAGGATGCGAATCAACGAAAGGACGCAGACCTGTATTATCAATCGCATTATAAATTATCTCGTCAGTAATTTCAGGATTGTTCAGAGTAATATTTGATCTGATGTCTCCTGAAAAAAGAAATACGTCCTGCAGTACTATGGCAATGTTTTTTCTTAATTCCATTTGTTCAATGTCTTTAATATTAACACCATCAAGAAGAATCTCGCCTTCATACACATCATAAAATCTCGTGAGCAGATTTATTATCGTTGACTTACCCGCACCGGTAGCACCGACGAATGCAACCTTCTCGCCTTCTTTTATTTTGAAATTAATATTCCTCAAAACATAATCGCCTTCATTATATGCGAAGCTCACATTCCTGAATTCGATATTTCCTTTTACATCTTTAAGTTCTATAGGCTTCTCCGGATCTGATATTGTCGGCTTTTCATCGAGCAAGGCGAAGATCCTTTCGCTCGATGCCATAGCGGTCTGAAGTATATTATACTTTTCCGAAAGGTCTCTGATCGGACGGAAGAACATTTCCGTGAACTGAATAAATGAGATCAGCACTCCGACCGAAACGGCATTCTGAATGACCTGACCACCTCCGTACCAGATTATGAGACCGGCGGAAATTGCGCTGAGCAGTTCGACAATCGGAAAGAATACAGCATAATACAAAACACTCTTTTTATTCTGTTCAGTATGGTCACGGTTTATTTCTTCGAATTCATCAATCGTCTTTTTCTCTTTTACAAAATACTGTACAATGGTAATTCCCGTCAGATGCTCCTGTATGTAAGAATTGAGTTTTGCTATGAGCAGCCGGATCCTTCTGTATGACTCTCTCACTTTTTTTCTGAAAACAGATGTAGCGTAGATCAGCAAAGGCAGCACTGAAAGTGTCACAAGCGTAAGAGTAAAGTCGAGTGAGAACATAAAATAAAGTATCCAGAAGATCAGAAATATATCTCCGAATGCAGTGACCAATCCCGATGAAAAAACTTCAAACAAAACTTCGACATCACCGGTCACTCTCGTGACGATCCTGCCGATAGGATTCCTGTCAAAAAATTTCAGGTCAAGTGAAAGTATGTGCGAGTATATTTTTTTTCGAAGGTCATAAATAATTTTCTGTCCGATCCAGCTCGTGAGATAAGTCATGCCGTATTGTATAATTCCCTGAACTACGAGCGTCCCCAGCATGATCAGAATTATATACTGCAGTCCGGGCGCATCATTGTTCATGATCTTGTCATCAATGGCGATAGGTGTCAGACGAGGTCTGAGTGCTGCCAGTGCTGAGATGATGATCGTAAGAAATGTAGCAAAGACAATATATCTCGAATATGGCTTAAAAAATCCAAGCAGCCTTTTAAGGATCTTGGAATCAATGTCCTTGGTTAATGTATCCTCTTCGCCTTTATGTGCAGCTTTTTCTGACAATAAAAATTTACTGTTATTTAAAAATAATTAAACATCTCTTTGTTCCCGCAGAGTCACATTCTCTTTGGACTCTGCGGATAATGAATCAAAATTCCTTGATCTCTTCTTCTAGCAGTTGTTTTTTATAAAGGTCAAAATAAATTCCGCCCGCTGAGATGAGTTCATTATGTGTACCTTCCTCAGCTATTTTGGAATGGCTTAGCACTATGATATTATTTGCATTCTTTATAGTCGATATCCTGTGTGAAATTATTAAACTCGTCCTGTCACGCATTACACTTTTTAATTCTTTCAGGATCTCCTCTTCCGTCTTTGTGTCAACTGCCGAAAGTGAATCATCAAGAATAAGTATCTCGGGTTTTTTATAAATTGCCCGCGCAATGGAAGTTCGCTGCTTCTGCCCGCCTGACATTGTGATGCCTCTTTCGCCAAGTACTGTTTTAAATTTCAGCGGAAATTCATCGACGTCTTTATATAGTCCCGATTTTTTTGCTGCTGATATCATTTCATCCTCATCGATAAAATCACTCGAGTACGATACATTTTTTTCGATCGTAGTGGAAAAAAGAAATGACTCCTGAGGTACGATCCCTACTGATCTTCGCAGTACATCCAAAGGTATTTTTTTAATGTCCATTCCGTCGATCAGGATCCTGCCTTCTGTCACGTCCCATATTCTCGGGATCAGACTGATGAGCGTACTCTTTCCCGAACCGGTATGTCCGATGATGCCGAGAGTAGTGCCTTTGCGTATTTTTAGATTAATATTCTTGAGTACAAAATTATTCGACAGCGGATATTTGAAAGAAACATTTTCAAATTCTATTTCACCTTCAATATCTTTCTGAGTAATGTCTTCATCGGTGTTTTCATTATCGGCAATATCAGGTTTTACATTTATGATACTCAAAAGTCTTTCCATCGAAGGCGCGGCTCTTTGAATCAGATTGATGATCCATCCGAATGCGATCATCGGCCATGTGAGCTGTCCGAGATATATGAGAAATGCTGACAGATCTCCGAGCGACATACTTCCTTCCATTATTTTTATACCTCCGAAATAAATTACAATGATCACTGAAAGACTTGTCAGCATAAACATCATCGGAAATGAAAATGCCTGTACCTTTGCCAGACTCAGATTCTTTTTCTGATAATCAAATGAGATCTTATCGAATTCACGATTTTCATTTCTCTCTCTTACATAAGACTTGACGACTCTGATACCTGAGAAGCATTCCTGTGCTTTAGATGTCAGATCGGAAAATATTTTATAGACTTTTCGTGAACGGTTGAATGTAAGCTTCCCTACCTTATATACAATGTAAGTGATCAGCGGCAGCGGTGCGAGCGCAAGTAATGTCACTGACGAACTCATCGAAAATAAAATGATCAGCGTAAAAAGTATTCTTGTAAATGTCTGAAAAGAATACATGATCCCCGGTCCGACGAAATTTCTGACATTACTGATGTCATTTGTAGCATGCGCCATCAGGTCGCCGGTGGATCTGTTATTGTAAAATGATTTTGAAAGTCTCTGCAGATGTGAGAAGAAGTCAAAGCGAAGGTCGTTCTCGATCTCCCGTGATACTACTATCAGAGTCTGCCGTGTAAGAAAAAGGAAAGTACCTCTTAGCACTACAATCAAAAGTCCGACGAGAACATATGTCAGCAGATTATGTCTGAGTGTACCTTTACTAAGATCGTCTATCGCCATTCCGATCACAAGCGGATAAAGACTGTCCGATGCATTAGAAAGTATTATAAAAAAGAATCCGCTGTAGATCTTTTTTTTAAATTTCTTTAGGTATGGTAAAAGGGAATATAGATGCTTCATCGGATAAAATAATGATGAATATAACTTTTAATAATTTTAATTTAGATGATTTAATTAATGAAAAGAACTGTTTTTTGAAGTTAAATCAAATTGCAGATTAATCAGCTTTATACAGAAGGATCAAAAATAAAATTCGGACGTTCGTACAAAATCCTGTAGCCATATCTAATAAGATTCCTGTATGATCCATTATTTATATTTGTTTCGGAAGTTATGTATTTGCAGCCGGCTTTACGGGCAGCTTTAATTCTTCCGGTTATTAAAGCTCCCTGAGCTCCTTTACCGCGGTATTCAGGAAGAGTTGCTGCAAAGCAATTCCAGGCGGTATCTCCATGAATAAAAATACTTCCGGTTGCAATCGGTAAGTCTTTCTCATAAGCCATGAAATGTTTCCACTCACTTCTTTCGATCACTGAATTTATTAACGGACTTAGTTCAGCAGGAATATCAAATACTTTACAGACCAGATCGGTAAAAATTTTTTTTTCATTTGAATTTATTTCTCTTATCTCAAGATCACAAACTGCATTTACATTTTCATCAGTTTCTCTGTAAAATTTAGCCCAGGAATTTTTAAGGAAAAATTTATATTCCGCAAGTATTTTTTTTAAATCTGCATTTATTAACATTGGCGGGATCTGAAGTGCATATAAACCATCTCTACCTTCAAAAAAATTTATTATCTCAGAAATCAATTCCCTGTCTGGTGTTTCAGTAAATCCCATTACCCTGCTGAAAAAAAAATCCGGTATTAAATCTGTTCTTGCAGCTGTTATACTTCCGAATTTTTTCACCGTTCCTTTGAACTGTTCCATTTCATTCTTTCTTGGTAAAGAATGCATTTGAAATATGGCTTCAGCCTCAGCGGCTTCAGTAAGTTTGGAAATGCTTTTCGTCATAAATATTTTTTCTTTATAAAAAAATCATTCGCTTCTACTGGAATATAATTTTGAGCCGTTGTCATAAATCCAGTATTTAACTCCTCCGTGATGTGAACAGGCTCCTTTTCCGGTTGCAGTTGATTCCCAGTCATCACAGCATATGCAGTCTATCCAGTATTTTGAATTATCTTAAGGTTTTGTTTCATTATTTCTTTCAGATAATGTGATACCGGTCAAGAATAAAGCAGAAAGAAGTGAAAAAAATATGGATCTGAAAATTTTCAATTTTCTTTTCTTAATTTAAAAGAAACCAAACAATATTGGATTAATTTGTTTCATCAATTCCTTGTTGTTAAAACAATTTAATTTAAAAGGTATAATATTGCAATTAACTATTACCTCTTAACTTTCAAATGTAAATTTATTTAAATATTTTACACAATAAATTTTATGAAAAAACCTGCGTTAAAAAAGCTTTCATCAGAAATTGTCAGCCGTCTTGCCAAAGAATATCCAGATGTAAAATGTCATCTTGATTTTAATTCACCGTTCGAACTTTTAGTATCCACCGTCCTCGCTGCCCAGTGTACTGATATCCGTGTCAACATGGTAATGGTTCCGTTATACAAATCTAAATACAATAAACCCGCTGACATTATTAAGGATGGTATTGATAATTTCAGAGAAAATATAAAATCGATAAATTTTTTTAACAACAAAGCAAAAGCTGTACTTTCGATCTGCAACAGTCTTGTAAATGACTTCGGAGGGAAAGTGCCGGACAATATGGAAGATCTCACTTCACTCGCAGGTGTCGGCAGAAAGTCAGCAAGTGTGATACTAGGAAACTGCTTCGGGAAAAATGACGTGATCATTGTAGATACTCATCTTAAGAGAGTTGCTGCGCGTCTCGGACTTATCGAAAATGATAATCCCGAAAAGATTGAAGCTGAGCTGAAAGAGATAATTCCGAATGATGAGCAGTTTTATTTTTCAATGAGGATCGGTGAACACGGAAGACAGGTCTGCAAAGCCAAAAAGCCGGATTGTGAAAACTGTGTTATGAATGATATCTGTGTCAGCGCTTTTAAAGTTTAAATTAATTTCAATAATAAAAAAAGTTTGAAAAAAATAAAATCTGAAAAAAAATTAAAGAGAAAGAAACCTGATCTGTCAAAGATCAAATTCATTTTGATGGATCTCGACGGATGTCTGACTACCGGTCATATTCTTTACACCAGCTCAGGTGACAGCATGAAAATGTTTCACACTCATGACGGCTTTGGAATTGTGAGAGCGAGAGAACTCGGGCTTAAGTTCGCAGTCATCAGCGGCATGAGCGCAAAAGAAAATAAGATGAGAGTGGACAAACTGAAGATACATCACCTTTATGAGAATATTGACGATAAGAAAATTCCTTTCGAAGAATTGAAAAAATTATATGACATGAAGAATGAAGAATTTGCATATATCGGTGATGATGAATTTGATCTGCCGCTGTTGATGGAAGTTGGGTTTTCCTGCTGTCCAAATAGTGCGGTGGATGAGGTGAAAAAAAAAGTTGATTACATTTGCAAAAAAAACGGCGGTGAAGGCGCAGTGAGAGAGATGGTGGATATGATACTTAAGAAAAAGAAATTGCTTTAGATTATTTCGCCTCGAAGTCTCTAAAACTCAAAGTTTCATTTAACTTCCCTCAGAGTCCGAAAAGCCCGTGACTCTGAGGAAACAGAAAAATTTTCTAACTTTTAACTACTAACTGTTAACTTTGAGTTTTAGAGCCTTTGAGGCAAAACCAAGAAATTCAATTTAGAATTATTGTCATTAAAGATCTTACATATCGCGCCGCAGAATTTTGCAGGGATGCCTTTCGAATTTGTGAAAATGCACAGGAAGTATGGACATGAATCTTCTCTCGTCACACTTTATAAAAACACCCTTAACTTTGAAGAAGACATTTGTCTGAATCTGCCCCTGCCTTCCGGTAAAGGTGCGAAAGCCTGGCGTGACAGTAAGGCAGAAGAGGCAGTCGAAAATAAATTAAAATATGCCGGTCCGAAAAATCTTGCCGAAAAAATTTATTTCAATCTCAGAGATCAGAAAAATAAAAACGTGATAAATGAAACTATAGAAAAACATTCGCTTTATGACTTTGATGTCTATCACTTCGACGGTGGGATGGATCTGTTCCGTGACATAAGATTTGCCAAAGAATTAGAGAAGCGTAATAAGAAAATTGTATGCTGCTATTTTGGAAGTGATCTCAGAAGCCGTGGTGTATTCAGAGAAATGGATGAAATGAGCGATCTGAATTTAACAGTAGAGTTTGATCACCTTGCATTACATCCAAATATTAACTTCACATTTTTTCCTTTTGATACAGATGCATTCGTCATTAAAGAAAAAAACAATAAAAAAATTAAGATCATTCATTCGCCGACCAACAGAAAATTCAAAGGCACAGATAAAATATTAGAGATCATAAATGAAGTCGAAAAGGAAAGAGAAATTGAATTCATACTTCTTGAAAATACGGACAGAGAAAAAGTACTTGAGATTAAAAAAGAATGTGACCTTGCGGTAGATCAGGTAGGCGGTGAACTTGGCGGCAGCGGCTACGGAAAGAATTCCATTGAGAATCTGTCAATGGGAATTCCCACATTCACAGAATTTACAAATGACTATCTGCTTTTCCTGGAAAGAAATCCTTTTATACATTCCACAGTGGATACACTTAAAGAAAACATTTTGAAATTGATTGATAATGAAGATCTGAGAAAAGATGTCGCTGTCAAAGGCAGAGAATGGGTTGAAGACTTTCATTCCTTTAATGCAGTCAATAAAAAACTTAATGAGTATTACAGTAAATTCAATATAACCGGCGGTGGAAAATAATTCTCATATAAAAAAATTATTTTCTCATACCGTCATTTACGGACTTGGTATAGTACTGAACAAGTCAGTGAACTTTATCCTGCTTCCTGTTTATACAAGATATTATACACCGCAGGAAATCGGAATGCTGACGCTACTGCAGTCTATTTCATTTTTTCTTATGGTGATCTATGCACTTGGCATGGAAACTTCCTTTATGAAATTTTTCATTGAAGAGAAGGATGTAAAAAAGAGATCGGAAATTTATTCGGCCACTCTGATATTTCTTTTAATCTTTACTGCAATAATTTCTTCTGTGATATTTTTCTTTTCAGAAAGCATAGTTACAGTTTTCGATTTTACTGACATTGACACGAGCATACTTCTTTTGAAAATATTGTGCGTGCTGATGGTTGCCGATACGATTTACAGATTTCCACTGCTGCTCTTCCGTGCCGAACTGAAGGCAAAGACTTACGCATATATCAATCTTCTCACATTTGTCGTGAACATCATTGCAAACATCGTTCTGATAGTATTTTTAAAAATAGGAATCGAAGCGATTCTTTACAGTTACCTATTATCAGTGATCGTTACATTAGTGGTCAGCATAATTGTAACAGGAAAGTATCTTACAATGAGCATCTCGCTGAAAAGGATAAAGGAGATGCTGAAGTTTGGAAATAAATTTATTTATATAGGATTGTGTCTTATACTCATAGATATGTCAGACAGATTTTTTCTGAAATATTTTTTCAATGAAAAAGTTGTCGGTATTTACTGGGCGAATTACAGATTGGCTACTGTCATGAGTCTTGTTATCGCTGCATTTAAATTTTCATGGACGCCTTATTTTCTAAATCTCAGTGATCATCCGGAAAACAAAAAGATCATCTCAAATATATTTACATACTTTTGTTTTGCGGGACTTTCGATGTTTCTGATTTTTTCTTTGCTGATAGATCAGTTTGTCCAGATCAATATTCTGGGGTTTCAGTTTCTCGATACGAATTATATGTATGGACTTACTATCGTTCCGCTGGTACTGCTTGCATATTTTTTCAGCGGTGCTTATTCTACTATGAATGCTGCGCCGTTCTTTACCGACAAGACATTTCTCATTTTATTTATCTCGATCACTGGACTCTTGATCAATACAGCGCTGAACTTTTTGCTTATACCGATCTTAGAAATGAACGGAGCTGCGTTGTCAACTCTGATCACATATCTTGCAATGTTCCTGATAATGTATTATTATTCTCAGAAGATCTATAAAATTGATTATGAATGGAAAAAAATATTCAGGATAGGATTACTGACTGCTGTATTTTTTCTGATAAGTTATTTTGCTGTAAATAATATTACTGATAGTAATAGCATTAAAATAATACTCAATTTTCTTTTAATATCGATCTTCTTTTTTGTGATAAATTCTACGGGAATCATAAAGCTCAGGTCAGTTATGAACGTAATCTTTAAAAAAAAATGATTAATATCTGATAATATATCTAAGTTGAAATACTATTTTATTATTTCACTTTTATCAATTCCTGCTTGCTTTAAAATCTCGAGAAGAGTTCCTTTTGGTAAATTCTTTTAATGAAATGGAACAACAGTCATTTTTTTCGATTGCTCGTTTCTAAATATATAATGACTCCTTTTAGTTCAGACTAATTTGAATCCGTTTTTTCAATAATTTTAACAACATCCTTTGAAGTAAGTACAGGAGTTTCAGGCATTATAATTTACACTGAGGTTGTATTCAGTTAAAAATTTAATTAACCTCCCGCAAATGGCGGCAGCAGAGCAACTTCATCTCCATCTTTCATAACTGTATTTTCTTTTATCATTTCGAGATTGACTGCAATGCGGTAGTTTGCATTTTTAAGTTCGGGATATAAACCGATAAGCATATCGTTGAGAGAATTTGTGTCAGGAATATCCGAAACAGATTCCGAATCCTTACATGTAATGTCAGCGGTCACCCCGAAGTATAATATTTTTAATTTCATTTTAAATTTTATATAAAAATTAATTTTACAGAAGCAGCAAAGATAACTACCGACAAAACATATCTGAGTGTTTTATTTTCCGCAACAAAACTTCCCCAGTATGAACCGATAAAACCGCCTGCTATCACAGCTATAATCAGATAGATCAACTCTGAACCGACATTCAAACCACTAAGCGAAATTCTAAATAGTCCTGCACCTGAATTCAGAAATATAAACAACGCTGAAATTGCCGCAGTCTCTTTTACATCAGCCCATCTGAATAAAAGTATCAACGGACTCAGGATAATGCCTCCTCCGATCCCGATCATGCCTGATACAAATCCGAGTATTGCACCTATCATTAGTGCCAATGATAAACTGTAATTTATTTTAATGTCAGGTTTAAATTTGTCAACCATTCCTGAAATTTTTAATGCGGCAAATAATAATATTATGCCAAGTATAATTTTATAAAGATCTGTATCAGCAGGAAATCCCGCCCCGATAAATGCAAACGGAACTGATGTCACTGCAAACGGAATGAAAAGTTCTTTCCTGAAATGTCCGGATCTTCTGAATCCGTAAAATGCAATTCCTGAAACAAATAGATTCAGGATCAATGCTGAAGTTCGCATAGTCTCGGGAGCAATACTGAGAATGCTCATCACAGCAAGATAGCCGCTCGCGCCGCCGTGACCGACTGAGGAGTACATTACTGCTACTATAAAAAGAAGTGGAATTAATAAAAAGTAAGAAGGTTCCATCAGCCACCGATGCTTATCATTGATCTGTTTTCAAAATCTTTTGCATCAAATTCTTCACCATCGAACTGTCCTCCCCGTTCGGCAAATTTTAATTTCAGATCAGAAATTATCATTGGAATTATATCATCTCCTTTTCTGAAAGTCGAAAGAATATCTGTCTCACCTTTTGAAAAAAGACAGTTCTTGATCTTTCCGTCAGCAGTTAGCCGCAGCCTGTTGCATCCATCGCAGAATGGTTTAGTAATTGTGCTGATAATTCCTATAACTCCTGCATGTCCCGTAATACCGTACTTTTTTGATGTATCGTGAATTTCATCGGGTAGTTTAAAAATTTCATATTCATTGATGATCTTGTTTAATATCTCATCATGTGAAAATACTTTTTCACGTGTCCAGTTATTTCCGCTGAATGGCATGAACTCAATGAATCTTACTTCCGCTTTATAGTCTTTTGTCAATCCGGCAATTTCATTCACGGCATCTTCATTTACACCTTTCATCACGACGAAATTAATCTTAACATTAAAATCATTTTCAAGCAGAAGATTTATATTGATAAGAATTTTCTCAAGGTTGTTACTTTTTGTAATTGCTAAAAATTCGTCAGGGTCAAGAGTGTCGAGGCTGATGTTAATATTATTTACATTACAGCTTTTTAAAACATCAATGTGTCTGTCGATCAAAACTGCATTGGTCGAGACAGCTAACTCAACAGGCAGTTTAGAAAGTTTACAAAAAATATCATCTATGTCTTTTCTTACAAAAGGTTCACCGCCGGTAATGCGTATCTTATTTATGCCAAGCTCACTGAACACAGATGCAATTTCAAATATCTCATCAGCGGACATTACTTTATTTTTCATATCATGCAATTGACCTAGCTCAGGCATGCAATAGACACACTTCAGATTGCAGCGGTCAGTAACGGAAATTCTCAGATAATTATGTGTTCGCCCGAAAGAATCGGTCAGCATATATGATTTTTTTAGATATTAAGATAACTCTTTTGAAAATGAAAATCAGTTTCAGATATTTTGGAAATATATTGATTTGCCTCAAAGTCTCTAAGACTCTAAGGCTCTAAGGCTTTAAAACTTAAACGATTTAAAACTTGAAAACTCTATCTTCAATATCCATAAAGTCCGAAGAGCAAGTGACTCTGCGGCTCCAAAAAAACCGTTTTTTTAAAATCATTATTTTTTATTCTAAAAAATCTTAAGAGTTAAATTAAAAAACTTAGAGCCTTTGAGACTTAGAAGTAAAAAATTTATTTTTTGAATTTACGGAAAGCGTATGAATGCTGTTTAATATAGCTTACTATGTCAGCCCAGATTACTTTGTGGATATTTGAAATTTTATTTTCATCAATTGACAGAGGATAATCCGGTGTGTCGCTTAATCCAAACTGTTTTGGCTTTCTGACTTTCGGATCAGGAAGAAATGCAGTACCGAATATCCAGTCCCAGACTGCAAGCTTAGTTCCGTAATTATTTTGAAACTCCCTGCCGACTTCATCAGAGTGGTGCCAGCGGTGCATTTCAGGACCGTTTATAAAACGCTGAAGTTTTCCGAGTCTTATATCAATATTCGAATGTATGAACATTCCCCAAATTGCGCTGATCATTCCTTTATAAATTGCGACCTCAGGTGCTGCGCCGAGAAGAATGATAGGCGCGAATTCTACCGACTGATTTATAAGAATTTCAAGAGAATGTGATCTCGCTCCCGAAAGCCAGTCAACTGTCTTAGGAGAGTGGTGTGCCTCATGTGTACGCCATAGGAATTTATTATTATGCTGCCACCGGTGAAACCAGTAAATATAAAAATCATGTGTAATCACAAAGAACATCACCTGCAGCCACACCGGCCAGTCGCCTATCAGACTGTATTTGTATAAATCTGTGTTATCTTTTATCCAGTTCAGAAATCCGAATATGATAAGACCGAGAAGATAGCTCTGCACGATTGAGTACAGGATAATATCATTAAAGAAACCTTCTCGGAATATCTTTTGACCTTTTGTATAAGGGTAAAGTTTTTCAAAGACTACCATCATAACTGCAGCAGTTGAAATTATTATTAATGACCAGATCTGAAGTGACATAGTGCAAAAATAACGAAGCAGATTTTTTAATTAAACTGATTAATTCAAGACTTTAAAAAAATTCAAATTACAAATTACAAATGTCAAATTACAAATAGTTTTTAATAAATTCTTTTTAAAATAAAATTTGATTAACCTTAAAATAAAAACGCAGCCATTATAGCTGCGTCTGTTAAGATCTATAGTTAAAACAATTTAAAAAATTAGCCGCTTTTTATTTGAAATTTGACATTTGCAATTTGAAATTAAGATATTGCTCTTCGCAGTTTTTTCCTCTGTCCAACTTCACTGTCATATATTTTCTTTATTCCATCACCCAGAGCTTTTTCAATGTCACGGATATTTTCTACAAGTCTTTTGAATCCGCCCGGCTCGACGGATGCAGCCTGGTCACTGCCCCACATTGCCCTGTCAAGAGTAATATGCCTTTCGACAAAATTTGCTCCGAGTGCAACTGCTGCCCAGGTCGGTGACAATCCTGTCTCATGTCCGGAATATCCAATCGGAATATCGATGTACATTTTTTGAAGAGTTGTAATCATTTTCAAATTAAGCTCTTCTAATTTACACGGATAGGAAGAAGTGGAATGTGCGATCATTAAATTCTCTTTCCCTAAAAATTTTACTGCATCTTTAATCTCTTTCAAAGTTGACATACCGGTTGAAATCATCAGAGGTTTACCTGTTGATCTTTTTTTATTTAAAAGACTCTGATCAGTTAATGAAGCTGAAGCAGCTTTATAGAAAGGCACATCAAACTGTTCAATGAAATCAACTGAATCTTCATCCCAGCACGAAGCTGACCAGATGATTCCGAGCTTTTTACAATATCTGTCAATCTCAGAATAATCCTGAAGACTCAATTCTACTTTGAATCTGTAATCAATATAAGTCATTCTTCCCCATGGTGTGTCGCGTTCAATATACCATTGATCTACTGGAACGCAAAGTTCAGGTGTTCTCTTCTGAAATTTTACCGCCTCTGCACCTGCCTGAAATGCTTCTTTGATAAGTCTTTTAGCAAGTCTGAGCGAACCGTTATGGTTTATTCCGATCTCGGCAATTATAAAAACCTTTTCATTATCTCCAATATATCTATTTCCGATTTTTATTTTTGACATAAATTTAAGGTTTAATTATTTTTATAAACTTACTAAAAATTTAATAAAGAAACATCATGAATTTATTAACTAATTAAAAATTTATAATTCTTAATTTTTAATTCCTAATTATTTCAACGGTTTCATATTAAAATTACTTGTCTTTCTAAACACCGGCTCAACTGGTTCACCTTTTAAAAAATCTTTTACTTTATTTTCTCCAACAGCTTTTTTTAAAATCGGCAACACATCTTCATATGCTTTCAGAGTATAACTCACATCTTCATCAGAATGACTGTAACACATATTATGAAATCCGCACCATAATACTCCGCGCTTTATCATTTCCTGCTGAACGAGTGACTTCATCTCCAGCGGATTTCCTGCCTTAGCATCAAATGTCATGATCGTCCTGCAGTTATATCCAATACATTTTGTAAAATCCATTCCCAGATCAGACACAATTTTATTATAACCGTCTTTAAGTTTTTTTCCCTGATCTGATAAAACAGCTGTTACATTTTTTTCTTTGATCTCATCAATAGTTGCCATAGCTGCAGCCAGTGACAAAGCTTCTCCACCAAAAGTTGTAAAAAAGAAAACATCCTTGTCAAACAATCTCATCACATCGGCTCTTCCCGTTAATGCAGAGATTGGCATTCCATTGGCAATGGCTTTTGAGTAACATGCAAGATCAGGCGTGACCCCGAAATATTCCTGTGCTCCTCCTGTTGCTATTCTAAATCCTGTCCACATTTCATCAAAGATCAGAAGTGTACCATTTTTTTGACAAACTTCTTTTAGTTGTTTCAGAAAACCATTTTTTTCTTCTTCAAAAACAAACGGCTCAAGAATTACACAAGCAGTTTCATTGTCGATAGACTTTATCACAGACTCTATGTCATTGTAATTAAAAGTGAATGTAAGATCCTTTGAAGCAGCAGGAATTCCCGCATCTCTGTCTGTCACACCAATATACCAGTCATGCCAGCCGTGGTATCCGCAGCACAGGACTTTTTCTCTTTTGGTAAATGCTCTTGCAACACGAACTGCAGCAGTAGTCACATCGCAGCCGGTCTTGGAAAATCTGACTGACTCTGCATTTGGAATAACGTCTCTTATCTTTTCTGACAGTTTCACTTCGAGCGGATGTGTCATGGAAAAAGTAATTCCGTCTTCGAGCTGTCTGCGTATTGCATCATCTACTTTATCATAGCAGTATCCAAGTACTATCGGACCTATGCCCATATTAAAATCTATGAATTCATTTCCGTCAGCATCCCAGACATGCGAGCCTTTTCCTTTTTTGAGAAATTTCGGTGCGATACCTTTTATCCATTGTGTCGGACCTTTTGCAAGAGTCTGTGAATAAGCAGGTATTAGACCTTCTGAGCGTTTGAATAATTTATCGGATTCGGAAATGTCGGGAAATTCAGAATTAAACTTTATAGTATTTGGCATATAAATATTTACAGTTAAAATTGTTTAGATAAAAAATAAATTTTTCATCAGTTAATGTTATTTAGTATTTTAAATATGTTCCCGCAGAGTCACGTGCTCTTCGGACTCTGGGGATAAAATGGACACTGAATTCAAATTAAATTTTTATACTGATATTTTTTCAGGATTCTGTCAGCGATCTTTTCTCCGGTAAATCCTTCATACTCCAGCACGTCATTCAGCAATGCAGGCTTGAACCATTTATTATCAAGCGCAAACGGAATTACTTTTTTGGTAATCTCATTTTTTAAAAAAATCTCAGCCAGTATAGAATAAAGTCCGCCTGTCAGAAAATGATCTTCAAGAGTTACAAGTATATCCGAATTTTTTGCAGCATTTAATATTGCATCTTCATCAATTGGCTTAAGGCAGCGCATGTTTATTATGCCTGTGGAAATTCCTTTTGCCCCGAGAATTTTTTTTGCCTCAAGTGCCTGCTTCAAAAGGATTCCATATACAAGTATTGTCACATCTTTTCCTTCTGAAATAATTTCAGCTTTTCCAATCTCAAAATCTTTTGAATGCCTGACAGCAGGTTTCAGATTATTATATCTTATATAAAAAGGTGAATTACTTTTTAATACTTCGGTAAGTCCAATCAGCATGTCCTCTTCATCTGCCGGACAAAACACATTCACATTCGGAATGCCTCTCATGATAGAAACATCTTCGATTGCCTGATGAGTCGGTCCGTTTGCTTCAGATAAGAATCCCGAAAATCCGCCTACAAGTTTTACAGGTAGTCCGCTGATCCCGACATCCGAACGGATAAATTCAAAAGCTCTCATCGTAAGAAATGTCGCAAGTGCATGTGCAACCGGAATTCTTCCTCTAAGCGCTAGTCCGCATGCAGCACCGACAAGTGTCTGCTCTGTAATTCCTGTATCGAGAAATTTATCTCCGATTTTATCCGTGAGATTTCTTATCGCTGCCCTGTTCTCAGCGGTCAGCACCATAAACCTGTCGTCTTCATTTATCAGATCTAGAAGAATATCTTCGTATGTCATTAATGATGTGTATTTTAATTTTACTAAACTATTAATAATGTCTTAACTATACAATTTCAAAATTCTGATGTTGAAATATTACTTTTTACAATAAAATATTTGAAAGAATATTCATACGAATTTTTTAAAAGAGAATTAATTTTATAAGATTGATCTTTCCAAATTAACTTTCTAAAAATCTTATCAATAATATTATTTACAAATCTGAGAGAAAGTAAGGTATTCAAATTATTAGTCAAAATATGTATCTATGTACTTATGTGTCTGTATGTCTGTATGTCTGTGTGTCTGTGTGGTTCAGCGGGCGATAATAGTATCGGAAGTAAGTTTTGCTTTCCCCTCACCATGCAGTTCTTTTAAAAGCATTTCGACCTCTTCAGATTTGAAATTCACAAACCATCTGTCAGCACGCGCTTCTATACTCGGCAATCCTTTGCCTCTGACTGTTTCAGCTATTACAAGTGACGGGCTGCCGTTCTCTATCGGAAATTCCGAAAAAGCTTTTTCCATATCTGCAAAATCATGACCATCACATGAGCGGGTTTTCCAGCCGAAAGCATCGAACTTATCCGCAATTGGATGCAGCGGTATCAGCTTTTCCGTTTCGATATTTGCCTGAAATTTATTCCTGTCCACTACTGCAATTAAATTATCAAGTTTCTTTGCACCTGCTACCAGTGCAGCTTCCCATATAGAACCTTCATCCAATTCACCGTCTCCGAGAATTACAACAATACGGTTTTTCTGTCCGCGTATTTTACAATCTATCGCAACTCCAATGGCTACGCTCAGCAGATGACCGAGCGATCCTGAGTGAAATTCAATTCCGGGAATGTTTGTGTTCGGATGCCAGTAAATAAAATCATTCGTCTTTAGATGATTTTTTAATCTGTCTTTTTCTATAAATCCAATTTCGGCGAATGTCCCGTATAGAGCAGGCACGTCATGGCCTTTTGAAAGAAATAAATAATCCCTTTCAGGATCATTCAGATTATCTTTATTTACATTCAAAAATTCTTTATATAAATAAACTATCAGATCGGCACATGAAAGTGATGCTCCGATAAAACACCCGCCGTCTCCCGACATTCTGACAATATGCTCTCTTACTTTATATGCGATATTCTCTAATTGATTTTTAGTTTCTTTTTCCATAATAATAATGTCACCCCTTTGGGATTTTTAAAAATACTTTTTTTAATCTATAATAGTGTCACCCCTTCGGGGGTTTTTAAAAATTAATTTTATAATCTATAATACTTTCAACCTTCGGGGTTTTTAAAAATTAATTTCGTAACTCTTAACTCGCAACTCATAATTTTTAAATCGAAACTCTTAATTTTTAATTGCTCTTTTTAAATTGATCTTTACTAATCGTTTTCAATTCATCAAAATAATTCCTGTACCAGTTTATTCCTGCACGTATTGAATTGATCTCTTTAAGTTCAGGCTTTCTGTCAAGCAACATCATAATGTCACAAAGTTTAAAATCATTTTTATTTTCATAAAGCTCGTCATAGATCTTTTTTATGAATTCATAATCTTCTTCATAATCCAGAACAAATCTATGAATCATTGAAAAATCTAAACCGGTATCCCATTCAAGATTTCCAATTCTGAATCTTTCAGGTCTTTCCCAGATATATGGGGTGGTATGCTCTCTTTCGAAATCCCTGTCTGCCTCATTCAATACCTGTTCAAGTATTTTCATAGGAATGACTTCCACATCATTACCATCAGGGTGAGTAGCCGGATGCAGGTTGCTTACAAAATCAAATCGATCCGGATCTTCAAGATACAGATTCAGAACGTTATCTATAACATCCGGACAAATCAGCGGACAGTCTGAAGGAATTTTAACAACAACTTCAGCTCCAAATTCTATTCCTGTTTTATAATGTCTGTCAAGAAGGTCAGTCGGATGACCACGGAAATATTTTATACCATTTGTTTCACAAAGTTCTACTACAACATCATCTTCCACATCGGTTGTAGTTGCGACTATAATTTCCTTTGGAGTTTTTGAAGCCGCTACTCTTTCATACATCCGGACAAGCATTGGTTTGCCTGCGAGTGGAAGCATTATCTTTTCCGGAAGCCTGCTCGAACCTGTTCTCGCCTGTATTACTATTGCTATCCTCGGAGAATTTGTCATTATAATTTATCAAATGCTATTTTTGGAATGTTGAATTCTTTATAAATAGAATTCTCTATTTCAGGCAGAGGAATTTCTTTAATTACAGATTGACAAATATTTGCGATCTTACGGGCAGATGTATTTCCGTTTTGGATCGGGAGAAGTCTTTTAAGCTCTTCGAGATCAAAATCCGAGTGAACTTCTTTTCCCAAAGCAAGTCCGACATAAACAACTGTAGAATAACTAGTCAGCAGTATATCACAGTTAGCAATCATTTCATTTGTATTTCCTGTTGAAAAAATCAACGAACCCGGAGCCCATTTGTTTATTTCTCTGCTTGCTCTTGGTACATATTCATTTGGGTGCAGTTTGAAAATGATCTGTCTGCCGCCGGCAAGCATTACAGCTTTTTGTATAAATTTTTTCCTGTTCTCATATTTATGTGTCTCTCTCATATCTGAGGAGCAAGCCAGAAGATATTTTTTATGAGGAAAGTCATTATTGAGAGAAGCTGCACAGTTATCAAAATTTGGAATTCCGGTTACTAATATTTTTTCAGGTTTTATTCCTTTTTTTATGAAATGATCTTTGTATCCTTCTGAAGCTACACAAAAATATTTATAAACATCTGAAAGTCCCGTAACTGCTGTTCCTCCGAAATATCTTACAGAACCTAACTTTTTAGTCATATGATAAATGATATTTTCCGGATCGGTCATTCCCTCCTGTATCATTATAACTTTTTTATTCAGAATATTTTTGGCAACAATCAGATCACTGCATATCACTACAAGGTCATAGTCATATTTTTTTCCTTCATAATCCATCTGCAGATCATTCTCCTGAAGATACTGCTCAGTCTGCCGTCTGAATCTGCCGCCGAGTACAGAAAAATCAAGTACTCCGAATTTTGCAAAAAATTTTTCCTTACCGTCAGAATAAAATGCAGAAAAATGATGATCGTATCCTTCCAGATTTTTAGAGATCTGGTGGAGCATAGTAGTTTGATTCCTTGAACCGCAGATGTATAGAATTTTTTTCATATTCAGTTCGGTGAAACTACAAAAATCATACGTTTTATTACATTCAATTTTTGAAACTTCTTACCCTCTTTTATACAGATTTGATTTTCTTCATCTGAGATAAACTTTGTGTCCTGAATAAAAAATGCTTTCTGCCTACAGAGTTTAAAATAATAAACACGCTGAGAAACAGAAAGCAAAAATCTTTTAAAAATTACTTAAATAAGATAGAGTATGATCTTATTTAAAATCATACATAAAGCCGAAGTTATATTCAAATCCGGTCATCATCTGGGAATTAGTCTGATCAAAAATATCATCATCCTTATAGAAACTGTTATTAAAGTTTATATTAAGATTCATTCCCATATTCTTTGTAAATTTCACGTCAATACCAAATCCGACCTGAAATGCATACCTTAAGAGAAACTGGTCTTCGATTTCTGGATCGCCGAGATAATTACTTGTCGAAATAAAATTCAGACCATTCATAAAAGAAAAATATGGCATAATAGTATTCTTGTAAACATAATATCTGCCTCCGATATGCAAAGGATAAACATTAAAATTACTGTATCCTCCTGAGTCTATACCTTCTCTCAGCTTTTCGCTGATATAACCTGTACGAAGTACAACCAGCCAGTTATTGGGAAAATACTTTCCGTAGTTTAAAGTGATACCGTTGCTGGATTCATAAATATCCCCAAATTTTCCGAGATTTCTTATATAGGAATAACTGACAAATACCTGATCATTAAGTTGAGTGTATCCACCTTTTTTATCTGTATTTAATTTACTGATGTCAGATAATTTTTTAGGTGTATTGGACTGCTGTGAATATGTCAGTCCGGAAATTGATAAAATTAAAAATAATAAAATTGTTTTCATATAATTATTTGCAGTTTATATTAATCTTGTTTTAAAGAAAACTCTTATCATTGGTGTTTGGAAACTTACGTCAGGTGTAGGATAAGAGAAAAATCCTGATGGATAATGGTAGTAACTTTTTCTCTTGTAATAACCGCCCGCAAATCCTATAACAAAATATTCTTTTACAGGCAGCTGGAATGAAAACTCTCCGCCCTGTAAAAAATGTTTTGAAAAAGAAGGTTCGCTCTGTGTCCATAAGTAGTCCATAGTATACTGAGCAGTAAATACTTCCCAGCCTTCTGAGAACAGAGATACTTTACCAACAGCTCCAAGTCCCTGACCCATGTCATAATTCCTGCCGTCTGTAGAATCAAGGAAATAATCATCCGGCGTTCCGCCCATTGGAATTAATCTTACTCCAAGTTTAGATCTTACATGCCAGCCATGATCATTCAGCTTAAATTGAGAATTTAACTGTTCCGTGATTGCAACATTACCATATAAAAATCCGGGATTATTTAAATAATTGTAATTCAAAGAAGTTTCCATCGTATGATTAGTGTTTTCATTCTCGTCTAATTCGAATGCAAACAAACTACCCATTACTGTCATCCCTGTAAGATTCGGAGAAGAAGATGCGATCTGAACATTATATTTGAAATGTGAAAATGGCGTAGAATGTTGAGTTCTGTAAGGATCACCATATTCGACATTTAATTCAAATATACCTTCAAGTTCTTTAATGTCAGTTGAATCATTGATAAGTACCCTTGTACCTGCATCGAGATTCAGATTAAGATCTTTCGGAGTTCTCCATGTAGGATTCGGGAAGACTCTTGAAATTTCCCCGTTCACTAGTCTTGTCAGAAATCTTGCCGGATTAAAAATACCGCCTGCAAATTCCGTCCATACCCTCTTCATTCCTCTCGCAGTATTATCAGTAGCTAAAGTCGAAAGTCTGTAAAGTACTTCACCAAATGCCGTACCTCCCAATCCTGTAATTACCCAGTCATTGATAGCAGGCTGGTTTGTTTCCATAAATGTCTCCCAGATAAAACTTCCGCCGAGAGCGAAAGCAGATGATTCCCAGAAATTCATTCCGTTCGTCCTGCCGCTGTTATAAAATAAATTACCACCGAATGGATGGGAGAACATATTTGTGAGAAAATTGTCTCCGTCATAATTCCATCCGTTATTTAAATTATTCCAAATAGACTGAAATCCAATGAAAGGCCATCTTTCCTCTGATGTCGAATCCCATGTCCTTCCGTATCTTGCCATAGCCCACGGAATGAAGATATTTAACAATACACCCTCGCCGGCTCCCCACCAGAAATGCTTTTCAGATTCCCATGGTTTGTAATCAGGCGGAAAATATTTTGAAATATCAACTTTACCTTTTGACAAACCTGTCGATACATCAGAAAGTGATTTGAAATCATTTTTCCCCGGCGTGGTATTGTCAAATTCTTTGGAAAGTGAAAATCCGTTTGAACGGGTGATCTTTGAAAATGAAGAAGAACTAAATTCTTTTGACTTTCCCGAATTCAGTTTTAAAAAAATTTTATCTGCGTCATCTGCCTCAGAGATCTTTTCGGAAAGCTTTTTCAAAGACAATTTTTTATTGTCAATTGTCTCCTGAGCATTTGAAAAATTTATCTCCGCAAATAACAAAACTAGCACAACAAAAAGTGTAAATTTTTTAATAGGCATATCTGATTTTAGAGATTAGGGGGTTATAAAATATTGAGCAAATATAATAAAATCAATATTAATGCAAAACTTATAAAGCATTTCCTTTCTGTTATCTTACCCACAGACGTCCAAAACGTTTATAAGTAAAATTTGATATTTGTATTTTCTACTGTTCTTTTTTGAACGATCCCCCTTTGGAAGCACAAGGGGGCAGGCTCCAAAGAACCAAAAAAATCGCCGCTGGTGATAAATCAGTTAATAGAGAAAATTCAAAGGAGGTATAGTTTTCATTTAATTTAATAAGTTGTATTTTTTAAATAATTTCAAAACTATTTATTTAAAATTTAAATATTTTGGACAGCACTGATATCTTACTGAAAAAATCTTAGCTGTTCATTATCTAAAAAATTTATTTTAAACCACATCTGATTTTATAATTAGTTTTTTAAACCCGATAATAAAATATTCGGTACAATAAAAAATAAAATCACTTTCGAATTTAAATAACATTGAAGTTTTACAGCCATATTTATAAGTTCATAACTGAAAAAATTTTTATTAGAAAAAATGCAGGATAAAACAATAGAATACATAAAAGAGGCTGTACGCCTTTCACGTGAAAATGTAAATGACGGCAGCGGCGGTCCATTCGGAGCAGTGATTGTCAAAGATGGAAAGATAATTGCCTCAGGATCAAATAAGGTAACTTCAAAAAATGATCCGACAGCGCATGCCGAGATAGAAGCAATCAGAGAAGCATGTAAAATTCTAAACACTTTTAATCTCACCGGCTGTGAGATCTACGCAAGCTGTGAGCCTTGCCCGATGTGTCTGTCTGCAATTTACTGGGCGAGATTAGATAAGATCTATTTCGCAAATACAAAAAAAGATGCAGCGGAAATAAATTTTGACGACCACTTCATATATGAGGAAATTTCAAAACCGCATGACAAAAGAAAAATCCCTGTCGTAAAGATCGATCATGATGATGCTAAAAAAGTTTTTGATGAGTGGGCAAATAAAGAAGGTAAAATCCATTATTAAAAAATGATCCGGATCAAAAAGAATTTATTAATTTAAAACTTTTGGTATTCCACAGAGTCCTAAAAGCACGTGACTCTGCAGAGACGGAATTCGTAAAATGTTAAGAAAATTTTCAGTGAATCTTACTGAGATATTTGTCTGAATTTTTAACAGCACAATTCAGAATAAAATAAATGTATTTCCCCCTTAAAAAAGAGGGAGTGAAGTGGTTGTTGCCGAAAGAAATATTATTCAATAAGAGAAACAAAAACTGTTTTAAAATCTTTTGGTACTGGTTATGTCAATTTATGAATTTAATACTTCCATCATTTCTTCATGTACGAATCCGTTTGTTGCAAGAATTTCCTTGCCATATACAGAGAATTCATTACCTTGAAAATTCGTAACTCGTCCTCCGGCTTCTGAAAGTATCAGAAACCCTGCAGCTACATCCCATGCATTCAGATTGTATTCCCAGAAAGCTTCAAACCTTCCGCACGCTGTCCAGCATAGATCGATTGCCGCCGAACCAAGCCGTCTGATGGGAAGATCTTTCATCAGAAATTTTTTAAAAGTATCAGCAGGATTAGGTTTAAATGTGCCTGAGTTGTATGGAAATCCTGTTACAAGCAGAGATCTTCCGAGTTCAATTTCTTTTGAGACTGAAATTTTTTTATCATTGAGAAAAGCTCCTTCTCCTTTTTCAGAAAAAAAGAATTCTTCTGATATCGGATTATATACTGCTCCTAAAATTATTTCTCCGCTTTTTTCCAGTGCAATGGAAACACATGTGATAGGAATACCGTGAGCATAATTCACTGTTCCGTCGATCGGATCTATCAGCCATTTGTATTCTGAATCTTGTATTAAAGCTCCCGCTTCTTCAGAAAGTATATAGTGACCCGGATGATCTTTTTTTATGATCTCGATAATTTTTTTTTCTGAAAGTTTATCAATCTCAGTGACGAGGTTTGAAATCACATCTTTACTTTCTATCTTAAAATCACCTCCGAAATTTTCTTTGAGTATCTTTCCTGCTTCTCTTGCAGCATTAATTACAGTTGATTTCATATTATCAGTTTATTTTACATTTCAAGTTCAAGTCCGTCATAGGCAAGCTCAATACCTTTTGGTAAAGTCTTATTTATTTTATCATGAAGAATGTCATGCGTTAGATGAGTGAAATATGTTTTTTCCGGCTTTAACATCTTCGAAATCTCAACAGCTTCCTGCAGATTAAAATGAGTCGGATGCGGACGGATACGAAGTGCATTCAGCACCAGAACTTTCAGACCTTTAAGCTTATTCATTTCTTTTTCATCTATAGCACTTGCGTCTGTAATGTAAGCAAAATCATTTATCCTGTATCCGAAAATTTTTATATTGCCATGATGAACTTCCACTGGCATAATTTCAATACCTGCTGCAGTAAACTTCCTGTTTGCCTTGACAAGAAATTTTACTCTAGGTACTGAATTGTGAAGGATCAATTGTTTGTCAAACACATACCGGAAAGTTATTCTCATTTCATCCAGTGTGTTTTTATTGCCGTAAATATCAATTGTCTTATCATGCTTTTGTGTGATCTGTCTGAGATCATCTAATCCGAAAATATGATCAACGTGATGGTGAGTATAAAGAACAGCATCAAGATCAGAAATTTTATTACCAAGCATCTGCATTCTGAAATCCACTGAAGTATCTATTAAAAGTTTTGAATCATTAATTTTTATGTATGCCGAAGTTCGCAGCCGATTGTCTTTTGGATTATCTGACAGGCAGGTTTCACATTTACAGCCAATTACAGGAACTCCCTGCGAAGTGCCTGTTCCGAGAATTATTACTTTCATTAATTAAATTTTTGTAGGATTAAAACAATTTATTATCTGCGGTTTCACCTGAATTTTCACCTGACTTTTCATTTTCAATAATCTCACGAATGCCCGGCTTTATATAGATGTCATCAATTTCAAAATCTGAAATGCTTTTTGCAATGATACTAATTTTTCTGTCCTGCTCAAGATTTTTATTCAAAAGAAAAAGTTTCTGCTCATTAAGAATACAAAAGCCTCCTTTGAAAGTGCCTTTCTCAGTCCTTACTGTAAACCCTATTTTTTCGAGAATTTCGGTTAGTTCTCTGATGACAGATTCCTTATTTTCGTCAAGTGGTTTTTTCTGAACTTTCTTAATTATTTTTGCCAATGAAAGAAAAAATTTTATAAAATTACATAAAAGTATTGACCTTTATTGCTCATACTCACTGACTGCAAGATCATCTTCTTCGTGAAAAATATATTTATATCCATGAGTTTCCTTTAATCTCACTTCATCTTCTTCAAGCTCAAGTGCAGTTTTTTTCATTGGTTGAAATACAGCAAGCCATATAATAGTAAAATAACTCATCACTGCTATCCACGGTACGCCTCTTAAAAATCCAATCCTCTCTCCAAACAGCTTTAAAAGCTCATCATGATTTGCAGGTCTTTTGTCAAAAAGCATCATAAATTTCATGTCAAGATATGACGTAAAAATCTCCACCGGTACAAACGTAAAGAAAAGCATTGCGCACATTAGGAGCCAGGTATTTTCTCTGAGATTTATCTTGCAGGATTTCATAAATACTATTGAACAAGCAAGTACAATAGTATATGAGATCATAATCATCATTGAAGCATCGGATATCATTTTAAAAATCTGATTTTCTTCATCGGGAGGAATACTCACTCTGAAATTAAATTCATCATAATCTAAAAGTTGATTTCCGATAAAGAATCTTACCGTAATTCCACCCAGCCATATGACACCAAAGGAGATTAATAAGAATAAGGAAGTCTTTGCTTTTTTATTTAATTTCAATTTTTCTAAAAAATTTATCTGTAATTTAGCAATTTTATTTTATGTTATGTATGTAAAAATAAATTTCATATTTTCATTTCAGTAGAAAATTATTATTAGTAACTTGAAACCCTCTCAAATAAACTAGAAAATGACCGAAGAAAAGATTTTAGAAATTCTTTCTAATGTAAAGGATCCTTTATTAAAGAAAGATATTGTATCGCTTGGATTTATAAAGAAGATATCGCTTAACGGAAAAAAGTTGTCACTTGAGATCGGAAGCAGCAGCAGTAATAATGAGACGACTGCTCAGGAGATCAGAAATTCTTTTAAAGTAAATTCATCTGATATAGAAATTGAGGATATTAAATTTACTGTTGGTATCACCGAACATATAAATCCGAAAAAATCCGAAATATTTCCGGGAGTAAAAAATACAGTTGCTGTATCATCGGGAAAAGGTGGAGTGGGCAAGTCGACAGTCGCCGCGAACCTTGCTGTATCAATGGCTCAGAAAGGACTAAAGATCGGATTGATAGATGCGGATATTTATGGACCTTCTATTCCGCTTATGTTTGGAATAAATGAAAAACCAAAAGTTCAGGTGGTCAACGGAAAAAACAAACTCGTACCGATAGAAAAATACGGTGTCAAAATTATGTCAATCGGATTCCTTATGGATACAAATTCCGCTGTAGTTTGGCGCGGACCGATGGCTTCAAGCGCACTTAAACAGTTCATGAGTGATGTGGTCTGGGGTGAACTTGATATCTTGTTTTTTGATATGCCTCCGGGTACAGGCGACATTCAGCTTACTCTGAGCCAGACAGTGCCGCTTACGGGAGCAGTGATCGTTTCCACACCACAGGAGATTTCGCTGGCAGACGCGAGAAAAGGATATCATATGTTTGAAAAGGTCAAAGTACCTACACTCGGTATCATCGAGAATATGAGTTTTTATCTGAAGACGGACGGAACAAAGGAATATATTTTTGGCAAAGAAGGAGGGAAAAAAATGTCGGAAGAATTCAATACGAAACTTCTTGGCGAAATACCTATAAACACTCAGATCAGGATCAGCGGTGATGACGGAAAGCCTTTTGTCTTAAATAATCCTGAATTAACTGAATCTGAAGGTTTCAATAAAATAAGTGATGAATTAATAAATGAGATCAATATGATCAACGCTGAACGTGAAGAAAGTTCAGATGTTGTAATTGAGATCTGATAAAAATTTTTACATTAAAAAAAATGAAATGAGAAAATATATTTATTCAGTCGTAATAATTTTACTGTTAATCGTTAGTGGCTGCGGAAGTACCGGCGGATCTGACTCACCTGCAAATTCTTTAAAAGATTTTGTAGCAGCATTAAAAGAACAGAATCCGGGAAAGGCATGGAATTTTCTTTCATCCAATTCTCAGAAGATGTATGATGACATAGCCAAAAACAGAAATCAGAGCGGTAAAGAATATTTCGAAAAAAGTGTTTCAAATGTGAGTTCACTCGGACTTATCGGAATGGACTTTGAAGTGATAGATGAAAAAAAAGATGGTGACAATGCTGTGATTATAATTAAGTCAAAAGATAGTACAACTTCAGAATATTTTTCTGTAAAGGAGAGCGGTGTATGGAAACTTGACTATGCAAAGACAATCGAAGAGAATATGAAAAAGGTGGAATAAGAATTATCTGAATGGATTTAATATAGTGAGCGGGCTAACAGAAAAAAATATCGAAGAAGTATTATCTAAGATCAGACCTTATTTACAAAAAGACGGAGGTGATGTAGAGTTGGCAGGGATACGTGAAGGCGGTATCGTTGAAGTCAGATTATTAGGTTCCTGCAAAGATTGTCCGCTCAGCCCGATGACACTGAGAGCCGGTATTGAGAGAGTTCTGCTGAAAAAAATTCCTGAGATCAAAAGGATCGAATCTGTAAAATGATCAGTCTGAAAAAAGATTTTCCTTTTTACCCAGATCTTTAAATTTACAATCACCCACATCATAGCCTCTGACCACTTCACCTCTGTTGACAGCTCTGAGATAAATTTCAATTATATCCGTTGAATCTGCATTTATGACTTCACTGAAAATTCTGCCTGAGATAATATGTATCCCGTTAAAAGCAAACAAATTAAATTTATGCGATTTATTATTTCCCCTGCCCTTTAAAAGCATTTCCCTGTCGTTGTTAAATTCCAGATACCTGCCTGTATATCTTTTCTGCACAGCTATGGTTGCAAATGGTTCTGTCGATAAATTATAAAGCACCATTCTTTCAAGATCCATGTCAGTATCTAAGTCAACATTCGTTACCATGAAATAATCTTCTCCTTTCAGAATTTTCCCTGCATTGATAATACCTCCCCCCGTGCCAAGTATATTTCTTTCGGTAATGACAGTGATCTTTATTCCAAAATCATTTTTACTGAAATGTTCTTTTATTTTATCAAAAAAATGATGTGCATTAATTACAATTTCCGTAATACCAATCTTCTTCAGTCTTTCGATCTGATATTCGATCATTGGTTTTCCTTTGTATTCAATAAGTGCTTTGGGAAGTTTGTCTGTATAAGGTAATAACCGGATGCCGTAACCGGCTGAGAGTATCATTGCTTTCAATAGTTAATAGTTAATAGTTAATAGTTAATAGTTAATAGTTAATAGTTAATA
>DAORRV010000042.1:0-29636 GCA_035443185.1 Ignavibacteria bacterium
GACATAGCAGATCTTTCTCAAATTGATAATGATGCATTTAATTTTAATTCGGGATATCTCAGTACTGACGTAAACGGAGATGCATTTATTGATCTTGCAGACTATGCACTTACCGATAATAATGCATCTAACTTTGTTGGAGCAATAGTTCCTCCTGCACCGCCGCCATCAGTAGACTTGAATGAATTTAATGATATTGCGCCTTCGACAATCATAGATCCAAATACCGGAATTAGTAATAACAGAATTGAGAGAATTTATGACACAGGTGATGATTCTAAAAAAGACGAAAATAGATTGGATGAAAATTATAAGACCGGAAGAAAGATCTCTCAGGAAGAAATAGACAAAGCTGACGGGAAATAGGATTTAGTTTTTATATTAATAAATTATAGAACGGTAATTTTTATGCCGTTCTATTTTTATTTAAAAAACTGTAAGAATTTTGAATTCTAAATATCTATTAATTTTGAATTAGTAAAGGAAGATTTACAATTGTATATTTGAATAAATTTTTTCCCTAACTATTACTAATTAAAAAACCAAGGAGGTTAAAATGCAACTCTCTTTTAAATTATTCAGAACGGCTTTAATTTTGTTTTTACTGGTAGCAGTAAACAGTATTTCAAAAGCAACATTATACAACATAAATGTTCCTGTCAATGCGGCACAGGAAGTTCCGACAAATACTTCTGTAGGAACTGCAACTCTGACCGGAACATACGATGATGTTACAAATGTATTAAATTTCACATTTGTATTTTCAGGACTTACAGGAAATACAACAGCATCCCATTTTCATGGACCAGCTGCTGTAGGAGTAAATGCCGGGGTAAGAATTGGAAATACCGGATTTCAAACAGGTGTTACTTCGGGTAGTTACTCTAACACATTTGTACTGACAGCATCAAACGAAACAGAACTTCTGACAAATCTCTGGTATCTGAACATTCATACAAGTTCATTCGGCGGCGGTGAAATAAGAGGTCAGGTGTATGCTGTACCGGTTACTGTTTTAAAACTTACTACTTTGCTTGAAGGCTTTTATGATGACGGTGCCGATCTTTCCATTAGAGATACAATAACTGTAAATCTTAGAGAAGTCAGTTCTCCATACAATCTGGTCGAATCTAAAAAAGTATATATGAAAACTAATGGTGATGATACAGTCAAATACCTGAATGCAACAAATGGTACTAATTATTATTTACAATTAGAACACAGGAATGCATTGGAGACATGGAGCGGAGGTACAATAATGTTTGCAGGATATTCAGGCGGCTATGACTTTTCGACCAATGACGCACAGGCATTCGGCAGTAATCAGGTACTTAAAGGATCCCGATATTGTCTTTACAGCGGAGATGCAAACAGCGATGGAATAGTAGATATAAATGATCTTTCAGATATTGATAATGATGCTTTTAATTTTGCAGGTGGATATGTAGTCACAGATATTAACGGAGATAATTTTATTGATCTGAATGATCTGAGCATCTGTGATAACAATGCTGCAAATTTTGTATCTGTTATAGCTCCATAGTATATCTAATTTCAGTATTCTCAGAATTCGTATAGCGTTTGACCCTGAGTGCTTAAAAAAAATTCTTTGTTAAAGCCGGAAGACTTAAGTTTTCCGGCTTTTTTTATTAAATGATTTATCAATATAATTCATTGATAATTATTAAACTAAACATAGTTAAACAATTCACTAAATATAAATTTTAGATAACATAGTGAAATTTATTAAAGTATAGATCTTTACAGAGATTATCTAATACAAAGCATTAAAAAAAATATCTAACTTTATTATATTATTTATATTTAATAAAAAATGTATATTGTCACATCCCCAATAACTTTTGGAAAGCAAATTTATTCAAATATGAATTATTTCATATTTAAAATTTGCAAATATAAAATTTATTTATAATTAAAAAATTATTATGAAGTTAAAGTTATTGCTTTTAATGCTCTCGATTACTCTCACCCAAACAGCTTTTTCCACAAATTATTATTTTTATAAAGGAAACAAAATTCAGCTTACTCAAAGGCATGATAAGATTGCTGTAGTTTTTAACAACAGTATATCTGATGCAATGGCTCAAAATTTTATTTTGCCAATAATAAGCCCAGGCGATTCGGTCAAAAGATCATTTTCAGATCTTTATCTGATCAAATTCAAAGAAAGAAAAACTGATGGTGAATTAAAAATATTTACCGACAGATTATCAGAAAACTCATCTGTGAAGTTTGTTACAAATACATATTACGGCACTTCTAATTCTGTCACTCAAATACCTTATGACAGGATAATAGTAAAACTTAACATTTCACTAAATAAAGAAAAGCTTGATATAATGAATGTCCAGAATGGATGTGTAATATCAGGTGAATTTGAAAAAGGTGTTGGATTTATTTTGAAAACAGTTTCAGGGAATCCAAAAAATGCATTAGAAATGTCAGAGATATATTTTAAATCAGGAATCTTTGAATACTGTGAACCTGATTTCATATATCCTGAATATTGTCTTTTACAATCTGTACCAAATGATCCATTTTATCAACAGCAATGGAATTTAAACAATACCGGGCAGACAATTCAAACCGGTAGTACATTCTTTTTTTATGGAGACAGACCAACAGTGAATGGGATACCCGGTTCCAGTATGCATGTAGAGGAAGCTTGGGATTTCACAACCGGATCGCCTTCAGTAAAAATGTGTGTAATTGATTCAGGGATAGATTCTGCGCATATAGATTTTCAGGCACCCGGACATTTACTTTCAGGATATGATGCATTTGATAATACAGAAGGTTCTTCAGTGGACGTTTTCAATCATGGTACATCCACAGCAGGAATTATGGGAGCTGTCAGGAATAATGGAATTGGAATTGCAGGAATTGCACCTGATTGTAAACTTATGTCAATTAAAATATATGATATAAATGGAAATACATCGTCAAGTATAATTGCAAGAGCATTTGATACAGCCAGAGTAAGAGGTATAGATGTGATCAATAACAGTTGGGGAGGCGGCACTCCTAAGTCCATAGTTACAGATGCGATAAATGATGCGGCATTAAACGGCAGAGGTGGTAAAGGATGTATAATAATATTTGCTTCCGGAAATGACGGACATGATCCTCCGCTTTATCCGTCTGTACTTCCGAATGTTCTGAGCGTAGGCGGTTCCACTACTCACGATCAGATGAAAGCACCCGGCAATGGAAATCAATTTTACTGGGGCGGAAATTACGGAGAAAACGAAATGGGTGATCTTGATATTGTAGCTCCGACAAATGTATATGCATTGATGATGGGAAATGGATATGAACAGAATTTCTGGGGAACATCTGCCACAGCTCCAAACGCTGCCGGTGTTGCAGCATTGGTATTGTCTGTCAATACAGGTCAGACAAGACTGCAGGTTTATGAAAACCTTTTAAGAGGATGTGATAAACCTGATAATGTTTCTTATGATACAACTAAAAATTATGGTAAATGGAATGAGTATTATGGATATGGAAGGGTAAACGCTTTGAATTCTGTCAGACTTGCAGCAGGAATAGACGTTACTCCTCCGACTATTGTTCATAAAAATGTTCCGTCAAAAGATAATACATATCCTACAATAATATCAACTGAAATTTTAGATCAGGACGGATCTTCAGTTCCTGTGTCAGGATCAAACAGACCTGTACTCTTTTTCAAAAAGAAGAAAAACGGCGGTGCATGGTCTTCTTATGATTCTGTAAATCACATTACCAATTCAGGAAATAATTATTCATTTCAAATACCTTCACAAGGCTGGGAAACAGAAATTAAATATTACATTAGAGCACGCGATAATTCAGGGAATGAATCTGTTTTCCCGCTTCATGCACCGAATGAATTCTGGCTTTGCTATTTTAGTATTTGTGATATTTTATCTGATACAAAAAAAATCAATGGATTTTCAGGAGTGGATTATGGTGCAACAGTTTCGCCTGCGGTAACATTTGGAACATTCAATGTACTCGAAGCTAGGGTACAGGTATATTTACGTCATACTTATTTGAATGAAGAAGCATTTTCATTATTCTCTCCATTGCTTAATGAAAATAACAGCAGGAAATGTCTGTTCTCTTCAAACGGCGGAGACATGGATGACATAAATGGTGCGACGATTTTTGATAATGCTCCAGATAAATGGGTAAACGATAATCCTCCATATCTGGGCGGTTCCTATAAACCTGACTATACAATGATCGGATTGAACGGAGTGAATGCTGCAGGTAACTGGAGAATACTTCACTTTGACCGGGCGATAAGTGACTATGCTTTTTTTGACAGTGTATTTATTACATTGTATAAAAACTCAGGTGTGAAAAGTCCTTCAGTCGGATTAGATAAATCTTCAGATTCGATAATTTCATTTGGTACTGTTAATTATCCACAGATATATGAAAAGCAAATTTATATAAAAAATACTGGTACAAGCAACCTTACATTAAGCAGTCCTGTATTTACCGGATCTTTTTCAACATTGTTTACACTTATAAATACTTTGCCGACTCCAATTACTCCTGATGACAGCGGGCTTATAACTGTCAGACTGAATACTGCCGGATTAAGTTCTGTCTCAGAATCTGATGCATATGAAAATGCACTGTTGAATATTCAGACAAATGACCCTTCCAAAGGAGATTTTAATATTTCATTGCAGTCTGATAATGAATTAATGACAGGTTTAAAAAATTTAAATCTTACTTTGTTAATAGAAGGTTTTTATAACAGCTTTAGCAATACTATGATCTCTGATTCTGTATTAGTGCAATTGAGAAATATCAATTCACCTTACAATGTAATTGGTTCAGAAAAAGCTGTTTTGAATGATTCAGGAAAAGGTAACTTTAATTTTTCATCAGCTTCAAACAATACTCCTTATTTCATTGCAGTAAAACACAGGAACAGCATTGAAACATGGAGCGCTGGCGGAGTAAGTTTTATTTCATCACTGGCAGCATATAATTTTACAAATGCATCTTCAAAGGCATACGGAAACAATTTAACATTAATAAATTCCAGATATACAATTTACAGTGGAGATGTAACGCAGGATGGAATAGTAGATCTTGCAGATCTTTCTCCTATAGATAATGATGCATTTAATTTTATAATCGGATATGTACCTTCGGATATAAACGGAGACACACTGGTAGATCTAAATGACTTATCAATTACAGACAACAATGCTTTTAATATTGTAACAATAATGAGACCTTAATTAAAATTATGATCTGATAATCAAAAGTAGGAATTTCGAAACTTTTATATTTTAAAATTTAAAATTTAAAATTTTAAAATTCAGAGTGGGGCTAAATCAGGCAGTCTGATCAGGGAAAGTTTTCAAACTGTCACTATAATACGGGATAGGATTTTTCTTATCCCGTATTTTATTGTTCATTAATACAATTGATATAAAAATTGCATTAGTATATCTTTGTAAACACAAAATTTATCTCCGGCTAAGTCATCAATTCTGATCCGGTTAATATTTATGAAAATATTTTTGAACCGATTTTTCATTCCGGTATTTCTTCTTTCTTATGTAATTTTTTTTACACCGAAAGTATATTCTCAGGCGGGCTCTTATTA
Source organism: Ignavibacteria bacterium (assembly GCA_035443185.1). Taxonomy (GTDB): domain Bacteria; phylum Bacteroidota; class Ignavibacteria; order Tepidaquicellales; family Tepidaquicellaceae; genus UBA2330. The sequence continues at coordinate 5,642 of DAORRV010000042.1, forward strand.
CAATTCAATTTCCACATCTTCAGCTTCTTTTGTTACTGACCTTGAATCCAGAATAAGATCACCTTATACAAGGATCGCTTACGATAATTATATCTCTACAAATATTAACAACTTTGCTGCAATAGATAACGGAAACGGGACGAAGTCAGTATTTTGTGTTTACACAGGTTATGAACATATTTACAGCGGAAGTTTTTCTTTCGGAACTATGAGCAGAGAGCATGTATTTGCTTACAGCTGGATGCCTACCCATCCTTCTACTTCAAACGATCAGTATTCTGATCAGCATCATTTATTCCCGACCCATCAGAATAATGCAAATGGCAGAAGAAGTAATCATCCTCTTGGAACAGTAGTAAATGTAACTTATCAGTTCCTGAACGGAAAAGTCGGCACAAATAATCTTGGTCAGACAGTATATGAACCTATGAACAGTTTTAAAGGAGATGTAGCAAGAGCCATGCTTTTTATGACCATAAGATATGACGGACTTTCTGGAAATGACTGGGATTTTAACTGGCTCAACGGAACCAGATTGCCTTCGCTCAGTGAAGCACCTCAGGATCTCAATCTGTTACTGGACTGGTGCAGACAGGATCCACCTGATAAATGGGAAGTGGACAGAAATAATTATATTCAGTCCATTCAGCAAAACAGAAATCCATTTACTGATCATCCTGAATATACAGCTTATATTAATTTTAATGATCTGACAAAATTAAATCCTGTTTATGCTACAGAAGCAACTAATCATTTCAGTTCATTTTCATCTGTGCCAACAAGTAATTCAATAAATCTAAGCTGGACAGATGCATCCGGCGCACAGCTTCCTGATGGTTATCTTATATTGGCGTATGACATGAATAATTATTTTGTGCCGGTTGACGGATCGGAATATGTTACAGACACAATACTTTCAGACGGAACTGCCATTTTAAATACTCCGCATACTGATCCGAATTCACATACTTTTAATAATCTGATTTCTACAAAAACTTATTACTTTACATCTTATTCTTATATCGGCAGCGGAGCTAGCAGAAATTACAAAATAAACGGAACTGTACCACAGACAAATGCTACAGTTTCAAATCCACTGGTTGCAGAACCTACAAATCATATTACAAACTTTGCTGCCGGGACTGTGACGCAATCTACTGCTGAGCTTACATGGACAGACGCAATACCCGGATCACAGGCACCTTCAGGATATTTGTTGATTGCAAATAATTCTAATACATTTACAAATCCTTCAGACGGAGTTACTTATACAGATGATATGATTTTATCTGACGGAAGTGCTGTAATGAATCTAACTTATGCAGGAGCTAATAATCATTCATTTAACGGATTGAATTCGAATACCGGTTATTATTTCAGAATGTATCCATACAACGGCACGGGTACTCAGAGAAATTATAAAACCAACGGATCCATCCCGCAGGTAAATGCTGCGACACAACCTGGATCTCAAAATTATTCATCTGTACTTTTAGATAATTTTAATAAAGCTAATAATAATTCTCTTGGAAATTCTCTTTCACCTTTCTCTGCTGTCTGGCAGGAAACAGAAACTAATAATCCTACTTCAATATCAGTGAGTAATGGATATAATAAATCAGCAAGTACTACAGCAGGCAGAGATTTTGCACATGTAGATCTTTCTTCAGTTTCAGGATATCCATCGAATTTTACTAATGCAGGTAACTTATTAGAATGGGCGATAAATATGCGTCAGACTAGAACTGATCCGTCAGGTTTTGATAATAATAATTATGGAACAGCATTCATACTTGGGAAAACTACCTCAGATGTAACTACAGGTGAAGGTTATGCTGTAATCCTTGGTCAAAGCGGAAGTACAGATGCTTTAAGACTTGCTAAATTTTCTAATGGAATAAACGGAAATTCCAGATTTACAAATGTGATTTCATCAGGTGATTATGCAAATCAATATCTGAGTATCAGAGTTACTTTTGATCCTTCAAATAAAGTATGGACACTTTATGCAGATAATGCAGCAGGAAATTTCCCACAATCTGATCCGAGAAATGCTGCAACTCTTATGGGTTCAACAGCTGATAGTAGTTATACAGATCAGAATCTTTTTTTTACGGGTACATTATGGAATCATGTAACAGGTGCAAATGATTCATGCATATATGATGATATTTATATTCCGTATAATTCCAATACTACGCTTGATCTGACATTGGTAACAGAAGGACTTTATAATACAATGAACAACAGATTAAATAAAAGTGATACTATGAAAGTGTATTTAAGAAGTTCATCTGCTCCTTATGAAATTGTTGATTCATCAAAAGCAGTCATAGATTCAGTTGACTTTACTGGTACATTTCTTTTTTCAAATATAACAACCGGAAATTATTATATAGCAGTCACTCACAGAAATTCAGTAGAAACCTGGAGTAATCAGCCGTTGAACTTTACGCAGAGTAATCCTTCATTGTATGATTTTACAAATTCTGCATCAAAAGCATTCGGAAATAATCTCATACAAAAAGGTTCAAAGTATTGCATTTTCAGTGGTGATGTGAATCAGGACGGCACAGTTGATATTTCAGATCTTAGTCAGATAGATAATGATGCTTATAATTTTACTTCAGGATATGTAAGTACTGACATTAACGGTGATGATATTGTGGATCTGACGGATGCTGCGGCAACGGATAATAATGCAAACAATTTTATAAGTAAGATCACACCTTAAACAAACCCCCAAAAGAGTTAGAATATCTGTAATTACAGATCAGCAACAATTAAAGAAAAAATATATATAAGTAAATTATATAAATTATTATATTTTTTAAAAAATTAATTATTATTTATTCATTTAAAAAAAAACACCATGAAAAAAACTTTCCGCATAATTGTATTATGCATCATTACATTTTTTTACACAAATTCCCAATCGCAATACAGTTTGAAAATTGCATTTCCAAATTTAGCAGCATTTGACAATCCAATTGAACTTGTGCATGCTTATGACGGCACCAACAGATTGTTTGTAGCACAGCAGAGAGGACTGATCTATGTTTTTAATAATGATCCGGTAGTCAGTTCAAAAAAGCTTTTCATAAACCTGACAGGAAAAGTTTCACAGTCTGGAAGTGAAAAGGGATTACTCGGACTGGCATTCCATCCACAGTATGAGACTAACAGATTTTTTTATGTAAATTATACATTTGACAGTGCCTCTCAGACATGGACCAGGATATCAAGATTTACTGCAAGTTTATCCAATCCTGATACTGCAATAACTTCTACTGAGTATATTTTGCTTACATTATTTCAGCCTTTTACAAATCACAATGCAGGTAAAGTTGCTTTTGGACCTGACGGATATTTTTATTTTGGACTTGGTGACGGTGGCAGCGGCGGTGATCCAAATGGAAATGGACAGAACAGAGCAACTCTACTGGGATCTATGATCAGGATTAATGTTGATTCTGCCGGCGGCGGAAAAGCATATTCAATTCCAACTTCAAATCCATATTATGGAAACAGTTCCGGATATAAAGAAGAAATTTTTGCTTATGGAATTCGGAATCCATGGAAGTTTTCTTTTGACGAACTCAATGGACAGCTTTGGCTGGGGGATGTAGGACAGGGTGCCAGAGAAGAAATTGATATTATAGAGAGCGGAAAAAATTACGGATGGAATAAGATGGAAGGATTTTTATGCTATGGTACATGTGATACTACAGGCAAAGGGTTTACCAGACCGGTATGGGATTATCCCAGAACAGTAGGTACAACAGTTACAGGAGGATATGTTTACAGAGGCACTAAACTTCCGGGACTTTACGGAAAATATATTTGCGCGGATTATGGAAATGGTAAATTATTTTCACTGACATTAAATGTAGATACAGCAACAAGTCAAATTATTCATGATGCAAGTTTTACTATCCCTTCTCTTGGGGTCGATCAGGATAATGAAATGTATGTAACCAGACTTTCGGGAACAAGCGGTTTTATATATAAACTTTATAATACTCAGGCAATAAATCTGAATTTAACTGCAGCAATAGAGGCATTTTATGATGATAATTCAAATTCAATGAATATCAGTGATACTGTGAAAGTCTATCTACATCAGATTGTTTCACCTTATGCTGTAGTGGATTCAAGTACAACAGTACTGAATTCTTCAAGTTTAAGTGGCTGGAACATTTTCAATAATACTCCAAACGGAACTTACTATATAAGAATATCACACAGAAACGGACTTGAGACATGGAGTAAAACCGGTGGAATTGCATTAACAATCGGAAATGATTTTGAATATGATTTTACCGGTTCTGCTGCGCAGTCTTATGGAAGTAATGAAATACTTGTCGGCAGTAAATATTGTATTTATTCAGGAGATGTAAATCAAGACGGATCGATTGATCTATCAGATAACGGGATTATTGAAAATGACGCAAATTTATTTATTACAGGATATGTTCCAACAGATCTCGATGCAGATGGACTGGTTGACATTGCTGATCTTACATTTGCAGATAACAATTCATTTAATTTTGTAACAAAAGTAACACCATAAATTTGAATGGTAATTCTAATCCAAATCAATACTAAAAATTTATGTGGATTAATAAAAATTTATACGTTAGATTGCATAAACTATTTTTAAAAAATAACATTTAATAAAAAAATGAAAAATCTCTTTAAACTACTTCTACCGCTAATCGTAATTTTTACATCATTAAATTTTGCGAAAGCCGGTGGAGACAGTACATACATTTTACCAACTTATCAATTAAGAGTAACAAATTACACCTACACTCCTAATACTTTTGAATTTGATATTTACATTAAACATACTAATCCGAATGAAACAAGATTTGAATTAGCGGGACATCAGTATTTTTTTGAAATAAATCCTGCACTCGCACCAAACGGTACTACATTCACATATAATTATGTAGTCAACCAAAATGGAGATACTTTAAGTGATCTCCCTTTCAGGTTCAGACCCAGGAATCCATCTACAGCTGGAAATCTTTTAAGACTTGCTACAAATTCACTACCAGGTGCTACTAATGGTTTAATAATCGATACTGCCGGACTTGGAATGAGAGTTTTAAGAATGAGAGTGGGTCTTTCTGATACAACTCAAAATTTTAACAATGAAAGTTTTCATTTCTTCCTCAGGGATACAATTACTACAGGTTCATTCTTTACAAAGATCAATGCTTATACAGGTCTAAATGGTACATTTAACACACAGATCAGTTACAGAATGTTTAATATTGTTGATTCAAGTCTTACCAATATAAATAACAGTAACGGTAATATTGTTAACAGTGAACTTCCTCAAACCTTTGATCTTTCACAGAATTTTCCAAATCCATTCAACCCTGCAACAAAGATTAATTTTGCTTTGCCTGTACAGGGAAATGTTCAGATCAGAGTTTATGATATCACAGGTAGAGAAATTGCAAAGTTAGTCGACGGAATTAAACCTGCCGGAAATTACTCAGCAGAATTTAACGGTGCAAATTTTGCAAGTGGAGTTTATTTCTATAGAATAGATGTAACAGGTGAGAAAGAATTCAAATCTGTAAAAAGAATGGTTCTTATAAAATAAATATTCAGTAAAAAATTTAAAGCTGTCTCTGAAATTTTAGAGACAGCTTTTTTTTGTGAAATTTTTTTAAAAAAATATTGTAATTTTTAAAATTTAACTTATTTCATGATCAACTTATTTCTAAAGCATTTCGAAATTCATAAATTGCAATACCGGCTGAGACTGCAACATTTAAAGATTCACATTCCGAATATCCTTTGATCTTCATACTTTTAAATTTATTCTCAGATGAAATTTCCCTAGAAATACCATTTGATTCATTTCCAAATACCAGTACAAATTTATTTAACGTATCTTTTCCAATATCTGAAATATTCATTTCTGAATCTACATCCATAAGATAAACATGTCTGTCTTTTGATTCAATTTCCAACAGACTTTCTTTGAGGTCTTCTGTCCTGTAAAGATCAGTATGGAACACAGCTCCCTGTGACGCTCTTATGACTTTTGGATTGAGATGGTCTACCGTGTCATTTCCAAGCAAGATCTCTTTTACACCAAACCAGTAACATGTTCTGATAATAGTTCCTAAATTTCCCGGGTCATTAATATTATCAAGTGCGATAATCAGATCTGAGTTAAATGATCCATTAATTTCAGGTGTTTCTATATTTCTGACACATGCTATTATTCCCTGAGGACTAACAGTTTCCGAAAGCTTGTTAAATACACTTTCTGTCAGATCTTCAACCCTGACATTCGGAATCTCGGTATAAATTTTCTTAAGAAGTGTCCCATTTTCATAATCTCTTCTTACAAATACAGCTTCTATAGAATCTCTGTATCGTTCAGATTCAAGACATTCAAAAACTAAATTGTCTCCTTCAATAAGAAATTTTTTTATTTCGCGTCTGTACTTTTTCTGCTTAAGCTTTTCATAATATTTATAAGAAAATATGCTCATTGCTCTCCGCGATATTCAACAAAATTCTTTTCAGTTTCATAAAGCCGGATTGAATACAACCGTGCATTATCTGAGTCTGTTTTTTTTGAAAGTATTTCCCAGAAAATTACAGCCATGTTTTCAGTGGTAGGTATAATATTCTTAAACATTTCAAGTTCATTTAGAAATTTGTGATCTACTTTATCTAAAATTTCTTCAGTTATAATTTTTTTTAGTTTTTTAAGATCCATTACGTAACTGCTGTCTTTATCAGGAGTGCCTGCCAGTGTTACTTCAACGTAATAATTATGTCCGTGAAAATTATTACATTTACCAAATATCTCTGTATTCTTTTCTTTAGATAATGTAATATTTTCAAGAATGTGTGATGCAGAAAAATGTTCTCTGCGTGTAATATATATCATTTTAAAATTTAATTTTTATAAATTACTGTTATAAATATTTTAATGAAACTTATTTATAAAAGTACCAATGGTAATTAAATCAATAAAAGAATTGATGCCGGCTTAATTAATGAAACCTTTGATATAAATTTAAAGTCAAAGCTTAGTAGAAACAATTATTTTTATATATTATGTATAAATGAAACTTATTATTTTACCATTCGTTATTTTTGAAGCAAATCCAGAATAAAAATTAATTAATGAAAAAATTTACTTTCCCTTTATTTATCTTTTTGCTTTTTACATTTGCAGGAAATATATACTCGCAGGAAGTCCTAAATCTCAGAGATGCAATAAATAAAGCATTAAAGAATAGTCCGACAGTTTCCAACCTCGAAGGCAGCGTTGAAATTCAAAAGCTAAATACAAATACAGCAGTCGGTAATCTCTTTCCTGATCTGAATCTTTCAGCAAACTGGAACAGAAACAATACTTTTTCTGAAGGTACAGTCAGATTTGAAAATGGTGTACCGATCATTATTCCTAAGCAGGATACATGGATAAACAGTTTTGGAATAGGAGTTAACTCCAATATTACTTTGTTTGACGGATTTTCTAACTATGCTCAGGTCGATCTGCAGGAGGAAAATGAAAAATCTGTAAAAATTAATCTTGATAAAGAGAAATATGATATTGCATTCAGAGTGAACAGTGCCTATTTCAATGTTCTGAAAAGGGAAAAGATCATTATAATTAACGAAGAGAATCTTACAGATTCCCGATCACAACTTGAAAGTGTAAAAGAATTTATGAATGTCGGTAAAAGAACTATAGCAGATGTTTACAGACAGGATGTTCAGGTAGCTCAGAATGAACTTGCACTGGAAAGAGCATTGAATGAGTTTGATAAAAGTCAGATAGATCTTCTTCTTGCAATGAATTCCGATTTTACTGAATCATATAAAATATCAGATCCGAACATTGTGGGTGAACTTACGGAAAGTGAACTTCAGTCAATTATGAGCAAATATACAGATCTGGGTACACTAACTAAAAGGTCATTGAGTAACAGGTATGATTATAAATCTACATTGCAGCAAATTCAGGTAAGTAAGACTCAATTTTCCATAGATCAGAAAAATCTTTATTTCCCTACAATTATTGGAGGTATAAGTTATAATCTTAATGCAGCGAATATTGGAGGTCTGCTGGATACCAGATCTTTTAGTTTTGGATTGTCTTTAAGCTACCCGATCTTTCAGGGAAACAGCATCAAAAACAGATCTCAGATCTCAGAAATTGCCATAAAACAAAACGAAGACAACCTTAGAATAATTGAAAAGCAGATCCAGGGTGAAGTAAGAAAAGCCTACATTGACCTGGAAACACAATACAAACAGATAGAAATTCTTAAAAGGAACATCACATCAGCCGAACAGGATAAACTTCTTTCTGAGGAAAGTTACAGAGTCGGAACCGGTATATTACTTGATGTCCAGACTGCTACAATAAGACTGAATAATTTGAGGATCGATTTAATAAATTCATATTATGACTTCCTTCTTTCAGAAAAGAATTTACAATATTTCTTAGGTGAGCTAAGATATTAATAATCAATTTTAATAAATAAATTTAATACTTTAAAATATGTCTGAATCTACAACCCCTATTATCAATCCGCCATTCCCGGTAAGAAAAAAGAAAAAGAAAAGCCGGAAGAAAATGTTCTGGATAATTTCCATTTTACTTATTGTGCTGATCGTAGTTGCTGTTATAATGTCCGGAAAAAAAGAAGAACTTATCACAGTGCAGACGGAAAAAATTTCAAAGAGAAACATTACTCAGTTAGTTACGGCTACTGGTAAGATACAATCGGAGACTGAAGTTGATATCAGCGCTGAAGTCAGCGGTGAAATTGTTTCCCTTCCTTTTAAAGAAGGCGAGCAGGTAAAAAAAGGAGCATTGCTTGTAAAGATAAAACAGGAGGCATTTGCACCACAGCTTCAGCAGCAAAATGCAGCTATAAATGTTGCTGAAAGTAATTTGAAAATTCAGGAAGTTTCACTTAGGAAATTTGAACTTGAGCTTGACAGGATAAAACAATTATATGACAAAGGTCTGGCTACATCAAGTGATATGGATAATGCTCAGATCAATGTCGATCAGATTATTGCTCAGATAAATTCAAATATTTCAGTGATCAATCAGCAACGTACTGGTCTTTCTTCGATCAAGTATGATATTTCAAAGACGACTATTTATGCTCCTATCGACGGGACTGTAACTCAGCTTAATAACGAATCAGGTGAAAAAGTTTTAGGTACTATTTCGAATCAGGGTTCAAATATTATGACCATTTCTGATCTTTCAAAAATGGAATGTCAGGTGGATGTTGGTGAAACAGATGTCTCTCTGATAAATATTGGTGATACTGCTTTAATAGAAATTGATGCTTTTCCTGACAGAATATTCAAAGGATATGTTTATGAGATCGCAAACTCTGCACAGGCTTCACAGCTTGGAACGCAGGATGAAGTTGTAAACTTTATAGTGAAGGTCAGGATAATTGACAATGATGTGGAGCTGAGACCTGGTATGAGCTGTACAGTTGATATTGAAGTTGAAAAGAAAACAGATGTTCTTGCAGTTCCGATCCAGTCAGTTACTGTAAGAGAAGAAAAAGATTTTGGAATGGGTGAGGATAATGAAAATGAAAATCTTACAAGAGAATCCGAAAACAGACAGCTTAAAAAAGAAAGACCGGATGAAATTATATTTTTCGTTGACAATAGTATTGCAAAAACGGAGAAAGTCAAAACCGGTATCAGTGATGATTCATATATAGAAATTTTAGAAGGAGTTACTGATGGACAGGAAGTCATCAAAGGTAGTTTCAAGGCGATAAGTAAAGAACTTGAAGACGGTAAAAAAGTGAAAGTGGATAATGAAATGAAAAAAAATAATTTCGGAAGTTCAGAAGAAGAATAAATTAATAGAATAAATTAGAAGAATAATTTTAAAGTTGATATATAATGCAGAATAAGTTAATTGATCTAAAAGGTATAGAGAAAATGTACGTCATGGGTACGGAAGTTTTATATGCTCTTAAAGGTGTTGATCTGGAAATAAAAAAAAATGATTACATTGCGATTATGGGACCTTCAGGTTCAGGTAAATCAACACTCATGAATATAATCGGATGTCTTGATACTCCATCTGCCGGTGAATATTATCTTAATGGAAAAAATGTAAGTGAAATGGATGATGATGAACTTGCTGAAATCAGAAATCTCGAGATCGGTTTTGTGTTTCAGACTTTCAATCTTCTTGCAAGAAGTGATGCGCTCCATAATGTAGAGCTGCCTTTGGTTTATAAAGGATTGTCGAAAGCTGAAAGGATCGAGAAAGCCGAGGAAGCATTATATAATGTAGGGCTTGAAGACAGAATGACTCATAAGCCAAACGAACTTTCTGGAGGACAAAGACAAAGAGTTGCAATAGCAAGAGCTTTGGTAAATGACCCATCAATAATACTTGCAGATGAACCGACAGGAAATCTTGATACAAAAACAGGCAATGAGATTATGGAATTACTTGAAGAGCTTAATCAAAAAGGAAACACTATAATTATAGTAACACATGAAGAAGAAATTGCACTGCATGCTCACAGAGTAGTTAAGATCAGGGATGGAAACGTTGAGAGTGATGAGCTAAGTGAAAAAGGCAGGGCTGTATTGGAAAGAAAGGCAATTGAAATTTGAAAAAGTCATTAATATATCATGAATTTATTTCTTGAGATAAAAGAAAATATAATAATTTCCTACAAGGCGATTACAGCCAATAAGCTGAGATCATTTCTTGCTACGCTTGGTATAGTGATTGGAATCACTTCCGTTACACTTATGCAGACAGTTATAGAAGGAATTAACAGGGCATTTGAAAAAAGCATTTCCGCAGTAGGAGCTGATGTATTGTATGTGCAGAAATTCGAATGGTTTGGAAAAGAAGACTGGTCATTTTACAGAAACAGAAAAGATATTACTATGACACAGTTTGAATATCTTGAAAGAAATGCTCAGACTGCAGCATCACTTTGCCCTTCGACAGGCTCACAAAAGACTTTGAAATATAAAGACCTTGTACTGGAAAATGTTTTTGTACTTGGTACTACAGCAGAATATCAGGTTACATTCGGAGCTAATATGGAAGAGGGCAGATTTTTTACACAAAAAGAATCAAACGGCGGTTATCCTGTCTGCGTTATAGGGATGGACATAAAGAATGCATTTTTTGATAATGTAGACCCGATCGGCAAGACAATCAAGATTGGTACTTATTCTTTTCGGATTATAGGTGTTGTCGAAAAGCAGGGAAGTCTTCTTGGATTAATCAGCTTAGATAACAGAGTAATAATTCCGATCGAAAGATTTTTCAGATTGTTTGGGAATAAAAGAAGTTTATCAATTAATATCAAAGCAGGCGACATAAATGATCTGGATGAAACAAAGGAAGAAGTGATATCCATAATGCGTAAAGCCCGGAAGGTATCTTATGGTGAGAGAGATGATTTTGGAGTCAATCAGCAGGAAGCTTTTAAATCAACTTATGAAAGTCTAACTTCTCTTATTAAAATTATCGGATCACTCATCACGTCTTTATCACTGATAGTTGGTTCAGTCGGTATCGCAAACATTATGTTCGTTTCAGTAAAAGAGCGGACTAAAGAGATTGGAATCAGAAAAGCTATCGGTGCAAAAAAGAGAACCATTCTCCTTCAGTTTTTAATAGAATCGGTCACTATTTGTCTGCTCGGAGGATTGATAGGGCTAATGATATCTGTACCGATCAGTCTTATTATAGATGCATATGTACTACCCACGGCAATGCCTCTTTGGGTAATAATACTTGGATTAGTAGTATCGGTTATTTTTGGAGTACTCGCAGGATTTTTCCCTGCATACAATGCTGCCAAAATGAATGCAGTAGATTCATTAAGATATGAATAAATAAAATTATGCAGATTATAGAATTAATACGGATCGCTCTTAATACTCTTAAAAATAATAAGATAAGAGCAATGCTTACATTGTCAGGTATAGTCATTGGTGTTTTTTCTATAATTGCGATCATGACTTTACTCAATGCACTTCAGGCAGGCATTGAAAGTGGACTGAATTCACTGGGAAGTAATACTTATCAGGTACAGAAATTTCCCGCCATGCAGTTTGGCGATGCAAGATCCAATAAAAAATTCAGAAATAGAAAGGATATTACATATGATGAAGGACTGAGACTTCAGGAAAAAGCAACTCTGTATAAATTTATTTCTATAGAAGATTATGTATATCAAAAATCAATTAAGACGAATAAAGATCAGACAAATCCAAATTTTTATATAGGAGGAGTCGTACCGGATTATCTGGAATGTAATAATAAAACAATACAATACGGAAGATTTTTTACACAGACCGATCTTGATAGAAATGCAAAAATTGCTGCAATTGGAACAGATGTAGTTGATAAACTTTTTCCGAATGTCGATCCGATAGGCAAGGATATTATAATCGATAACAGCCAGTATAAAGTAGTTGGTGTTTTTAAAAAAGAAGGTGAAGGTTTTGGAGAAAGTAATGATAATTTTGTGCTGCTGCCAATCACATCTATGCAGCAGGCATATGGAAAAAATAACAGGTCAATGAATATTGCCATTCAAGCACCAAGTAAAGAATTATTTAATGAGTCTATTGAAAACATAGTTACTGTTCTCAGATCAATAAGAGGTGATAAACCGGGTGAGCCGGATAGTTTTGAAATATTTTCAAATGAATCTCTGATAGGTCAGGTTAATAATTTTACAAAATATTTCAAATACGGCGCGGGATTTATTTCTTTCATTGCATTACTCGCGGCAGGTATCGGAATTATGAATATCATGCTGGTATCTGTAACTGAAAGAACAAAAGAGATCGGAATCAGAAAAGCTATCGGTGCAAAAAGTAAAAGCATACTTATTCAGTTTCTTGTAGAAGCAGTAATACTTTGTGAACTTGGAGGCATTATCGGAATTTTCCTTGGAGTGTTAACAGGTAATTTGCTCGGTATTTATCTGAACAGTCCGGTAGTAATTCCTTATGACTGGGTTGTGATCGGATTATTAGTTTGTTCTGCAGTTGGAATTGGTTTCGGTGTTTATCCTGCTTACAAAGCAGCTAAACTAAATCCAATCGACGCTTTAAGATATGAATAACCAAACTATATTATGCTGAAATTCTTTCAATGAATTTCAGCAACAACGGTTCTGTGATATAATTTTTCAAACCTCTGATATTTTCAATCGCTTTCGGAATTTTCTTTAACATCATTTCATCTTTTTTCTTTTCATAAGTATATCCGTAACTCCCTAATATTTGAATCAATCTCATCAAAGCAAAAAAATAAAATTCATATTTGAATTTTTCCTTATCTAAATTAATTTTATTGCTAAATGAATCTATATAGTGTCTCAGAAAAAAATTTCTTTCTTCTTCAGTAATATTTATACTGCCTGAATAAAGAAATGAAGCCGCATCATAATGCGGCGGACCTTTTCTTCCAGACTGATAATCTATATAATAAAGCTCATTCTCTTTTACCATTATATTTCTTGTCTGAAAATCTCTGTAAAGAAAATATTCTTTATCTGAATTGCTGTTTAACTCTGATAAAAATCCCTTTACATAATTAAAAAGCTCTTCATCAATTTCTGTATTTTTTATTTTTCTCAGATAATAATCTTCAAATTTATCAAAATCAGAATAAATTGTTTCCTCTGAAAATTCTTTTGACTGATAACAATAACTAAAATCAATACAATCTATTCCCTTTATCTGAAAATCCTGTAAGTCGCATAGAGCTTTTTTAAAAAGATCTGAAGTATTCCCGTGCGGAGCTGTCTGAGAATATTTGTATAATGTCATATCACCAAGATCTTCTTCTATATAGATCTGACTGTCATGAGATACACCAAATACTTCCGGTACTTTTAATCCGGCTTTTTTAAATGAATCAGAGAATTTTATAAATGCAGTATTTTCGTCAGTATAAATATTGTTGATTCCTATCAGAGTCCTTTCAGAAGTTACTATCCTGAATATATTTCTTTCAGATGCGTCGGCATGCAGCTTTTCTATCCGCTCAATATGTTCTCCAAACTCAGTGAATACAAGTCTTTGAAATTCATTTAAAATATATTCTCTTTGATAATTCACTATTCACCAAGTAAGTTTTGCAGGGCATCTTTAAGATACGGATATTCAAAAACAAATCCGGATTCAAATGCTTTCTTAGGAAAAGCTTTCTGTCCATGAAGAATGTTTTCGGCAAATTCACCTACTACCAACTTCAAAGCAAAAGAAGGTACCCGAAGGAATGAAGGTTTTCCAAGCTGTTGTCCCAATACTTCATTGAATTTTTTATTGGTAACCGGCTCTGGTGAACATACATTTAATGCACCTGCGACTTTATAATTGTTGACAGCAAATAAGATCATCGATGTAATATCTTTAATATGAATCCATGAGATCCATTGCTTACCTGAACCAAGATATCCACCCGCATAATATTTGAATGGCTTAATAAATTCTTTCAGTGCACCTTCATTCTTATCTAAAACAATACCTGATCTTAGAGTAACTACTCTGACTCCCTGCTGCACTGATTTAATAGCTTCTGCTTCCCAGTCCACACAAAGCTTAGCGAGAAAATCTTTACCAGTATTATCGTCTTCAGTCAGTATCTCCTCACCTCTGAATCCGTATATTCCAATTCCTGAAGCGTTGATAAAACATTCAGGTTTATTCTTAGAGATTCTGACTGCATCGGAAATAAGTGATGTTGTATTTATTCTGCTGTTGTAAATTTTTTGTTTGAATTTTTTATCCCATCTCTTTGCAGAAAGATTTTCTCCGGAGAGATTAATTATACAGTCTGATTCATTTATAATATTAGAAAGTGAGAAGGGGTCATCATATTTCTCCCATTCAAAAATCTGGATTGTGAAATGCTTTTTAAATAGTTTTCTGGCTTTGTCTTTATTTGTTGTAAGAATTTTAACAAAGGATCCTTTCGAACAAAGTTCTTCCACTACATTCCTACCTATCAATCCCGTAGCACCGGTTATCATTACGCTTTTATCCATATCAGATCATTATATAAAATTTTTCAAATCAATAAAAAATCTCTTCAAGAAAAAGTCCCGATGGGGGAGCTGTAAAAGCTGCTGTCTCTTTTGAATAAGTGTTAAGATATTTTTTAATTTCCTTTGTTCCTAAATTTCCTCTGCCACCTTCAGTAAGTGTCCCGACAATTCTTCGTACCATCTTCCATAAAAAATGAGAGGCCTTTATACGGATAAATATTTTATCATCAGTATCTTCAATGGTCAGAGATTCTAAATTTACCGTTGTGGATTTATTATTTGGATCAGGCTCTGAAAATGATCTGAAGTCTTTGAATCCAACTAATAATTCAGATAACTTTTTCATCTTATCAACATCCAGTTCATCCTTTACCCACCATACATATTTTTTTTCAAATGCAGATCTTCTTTTGGAAATCACATATACATATTGTCTGGATATTGCTGAATGCCGGGCATGAAAATTATTCGGTACTCTGTCAATTTTCAAAACATTTATATCAGAAGGAAGAGCATCATTCATTTTCATTTTTTGAATATGCGGTGCAAGCATTGTCTCACACTCGAGATGTCCAACCTGTGCTTTTGCATGAACTCCCTTATCTGTCCTTCCGGATCCCTGGAAATCTATAAACTCACTCTTTCCTTTTGTCTCGTCAAGCATCGCCTTTGCACATCTTATCAGAACTCCTTGTACAGTTTTTGCATTTTTCTGTACCTGCCAGCCCGAATAATTAGTTCCATCATACTCTAATATGTATTTAAATTTCATTACTGTTTATTTTTCAAAAAAATTATTCGCATGAAAACGGTTTCAAATGATAGCATTGTTACTAAATAAAATGGTTCTGAATGATTTATATTCGAAAGTTGTATTAAAAAATATTAACATTGCAAAAAAGTTGAACAGCGAAGATATAATTCAAATAGCAATACAACACCCACAAAAACTAGTCTTTCCCGCGAATGATGGAATATCAAACTAAAATCAGACATTTAATCTAAACTTAACCAAAAAAATCCTTTTTTCTAATTCGATATTAAATAAATACCAAACATCCTTATAGCTTCTACTTAATTCAGATTCCCGCCTTAGAGGGAATGACAATTTTTGAAGCATTCGGGAAAGAATGAATCTGTTAAAAAATATTTTCTAAATTATTTTCAATGTAAGTCATAATGCACCAAAAATAATAATAAGTATCTATTAAAATTTAACTACCTGATGAATCAAGAAAATTATTTACAGCAAGATTGAATTCTTCCGGCTTTTCCATATTACTTATATGACCTGCGTCAAAGATAAGATGGTAAGTCGAATTTTTCATTCCCTCTTTCAAATAAAATGATTTTATCACCGGCGTTAGTACATCGTCTTTTCCTACTATAACAAGTGACGGAATTTCGAACTCTTTTATTTTGTAAGATAAATTTGTTCTTGTTGCAATAGCAATCATTACAGCACACATTCCGTCAGCATCCATCCATCCCATCATTTCTTTTAACTTCCCTGTAAGTTCAGTGTTCTCAATATTCTTCTCACTGATGAGCTTTGGCAGCATTGCATTTATAAACTCTTCTTTCCCTCCTGACCTGATCTTTTTAATTGCTGCCGATCTTCCAAGAAGTCCGTCGTAATCATCGGAATCAGCTTTTGTATCTGCAAGTATCAAAGATAAAAATCTTTCAGGCATTCTGTCTGCTGCTCTCAGCAAAATATATCCGCCGACAGATAATCCGCATGCATGAACTTTATCCAGTTTCAAATGATCCAGAATATCCTCAAGATCATCTACAAGATCTTCCATTGTAAATAAATATGAATCAATTTCATTACTGTAACCAAGGCCTCTGATGTCATAAGTGATCACTCTGTATTTATCTTTGAAAAAATTAACCTGCTCATCCCACATTCTGTTACACAGCGGATAAGCATGAATAAAGATCAGCGGCTCTCCTGTACCTTCGTAGTCTGTGACACTAATTCCGTTTACTTTAAAAGTATTCATAAAAAATTATTAAAGAATAATTAATATTAAAAATTTAATTCGGTATCTTATAAACCGCAGAGTCCGAAGAGCACGTGACTCTGCCGGAAAATATTTAAATTGAAATTAAATAGTTGCTTTGTGAAGAAATTTCGTAAAGTCATATGTGATCTTGATATCGTTAATAATTTTATCAACTATTTTTTCATCCAATATCACATCAGGATTGTCATTGCTGAAAACATAAAACTGTTTCATCTTCAAAATATTCTCCAATAGTTTATCTTTTTTATCAATAGAATTTATGATCTCTTTATCAAATTCTTTAGGTAGATTTGTAAGAGTCTCTCCTTTCACTTCTCCAAAAGTTTTTGTAAATGTTTTATTGCCTGTGATTTTTTTATATTCACTGAAATTATTAAAGATATAAGCTCTTATTTTTTTCAGCATTACAGTATCCATGCTGTACTGACCGGCAGCAAATACATATTCATCAGGACTAAAATGAAAATAAAACTGTGGAATTTCAGAAGATTTTACTTTGCCAAAAGCAAATGCTGCAGAGTAATGAGTTTTGTATGGAGTCTTATTTTTTGAAAATCTTATATCACGGTTTATTCTGAAAATGGATTTATAATTTACGACAATATTCGGATCGATCTTTTTTATTTCTACAGCCAGTACGTCGATGAGATCTTTCATCGGAGCTTTTATGAAATTTTCATATGTATCCCTGTTCTTATCAAACCAATCCTTATTGTTGTTTTTGCTGACTTTAAGGGCTTTGAGAAACTGAAGAGCTTTTTTATCAAATCCAAAAAAGGGTTCGTTTACAATATTGTCTAAAACTATTTTTGCCATATAAATTTTTATAAAAAAAATTTCAGGGAACTTTCAAAGGATTATTTAATATAAGACCTGTAACTTTTCTATAGCATCAATCTAATTATTAAATATTACTTTTAAAATTTAAAAATATTTATTTCCCCTAATTAAAACTTTACAGTCATGAAAACTCCCATTTCTATGCATTTAATCATTGGTTTAATTTTTTCTTTTTCAGTATTATCCGTACAAAGTTATGCTCAAAGAGATAATTCTAATTTTAACATCAGCACAAAAAACATCTATTCGCCGGGTGATAAAATTGATATGGCATTGAATTCCTATGGAAATTCTGAGGATAATGATAAAAAGACTATCACATATGAAATTGAAGTTTTAAAAATTACAGATATAGAGCAGTTCTATTCTGCGCAAACTTCCAGATATAATACTGATGTACTTGGTCAGGATAATAAAAATTTACTTTATTTCACAAAAAGTATTTATTCATTCAAAAAGAAATTATTATCCAATTATGAAAACGGGTACAGCTATCTTAATGAAGTAGTCCCTATAAATATAAATGATAAAGGTGCATATCTGATAAAAGTAACTTCTGAAAAAAAAGTAGCTTACTGCGGATTTGTAATTTCTGAGCTTGGATTGGTTTCAAAGGCTGGTAATAATTCTATGCTGGGATATGCTGTTCAGAGAAGAAGTGGTACGCCTGTAAATGATGCTGAACTGAATTTTTATATTGGTACAAAAAAGATCGGGCAAGGGAAAACTACTGACGGTATATTTTTTCAGACTGTGAATCCTGATGTAAAAACAGATGCTGATGAGAATAGTCAGCCGATAATTATTGGAAGTTACGGAGATGATATTCTGATTTCAGATCCATATTTGTATTTTGGATATGCAGGGAATAAATATTTCACTTACATCTATACAGAGCAACCTGTATACAGAACGGGTCTTGATGTGAATTTCAAAGGAATCATCAGACAAAATGAATTCAATACTTTAAAGCCTTTAGTAAATAAAGAGCTTACAGTTATTATCAAAGATTCAAAAAATGCTGAAGTGTATAAAGAAGTTCTGAACACGAATGAAATGGGAAGTTTTAACGGAACTTTGAAATTAGCTGAAGAAGCAGCCCTCGGTACATATACTATTTATGCAAACATTGATGAAAATAATTCTTACTCATCGAGCTTTGAAGTGGAGCAGTATAAGAAACCTGAATTTAAAGTTACTGTCACTCCTGACAAAAGCCAGTATTTCAATAAAGATAATCTGACTGCGGAAGTCGATGCGAAATATTATTTCGGAAGTAATGTCGCAGATGCAGAGATCGAATACAATATTTATAAAGTAAGATATTACAGACCATGGTGGACATTCTCGGAGTATTCATGGTGGTATGAAGATTATTATGAAAATGCAGATGACAATCAAAAATTTAGCGGTGCTGAATTTTTATACACAGGTAATGGAAAGCTCGATAGTGAAGGCAGGTTTCAGATAAATTATTTTATTGAGGAAGAATTCAAAAGTGAGAATAATTATTACGACTGGTACAGACCTTATAATTATGATTCGGATTACAGATATATAATTCAGGCAAAGGTAACTGATAAATCGCGAAGGGAAATATCAGGAACATCTACTGTCTTTGTGACAAGAGGAGGATTTACATTATCAGCAAAGACGGATAAATATATGTACAAGCCAAATGATAATGTAAAGCTGACCGTGTTTGCAGAAGACTTTTCGAGCAATCCTGTAAAGACAAATTTCGAAGCAACGATCTACAGAACTACCTGGACAAAGGACGGGAAAGATACAAAAGATTATATTAAATCTGTTTCTGGTCAGACACTTTCGGACGGACAGGGGTCGGTAATTTTTGATATTGAGAATTTAAATTCTGAAGGATATTACAATATCGAAATTAAATCCAAAGACGACAGATCAAATGAGATCACTGCGAATACCGGATTTTATGTGAGCAAAGGCGACATGTGGTGGTATTATAATCAGTCGGGCACTGTTCAGATCATTCCCGAAAAAGACAGCTACAGACAGGGTGAAATATGTAAAGCTCTTGTACTGGTCAATCATCCTGATGCAAATGTACTGATCACTTCAAATACGGACGACATACTTTATTTCAAAACAGAAAAATTTACAGGCACTTCTAAAATAATTGAGATCCCTGTGACAGATAAATATTTCTCGAATTTTGATATTAATATAAGTTATGTAAAAGACGGAATGTTTTATAATTCAAGTAAACCGATAATGGTAATACCGGAAGAAAAATTTCTGACCGTAACCATTGATCCTTCAAAGCTTATTTATAAACCAAAAGAATCAGCAGAAGTCAAAGTAAAAGTAATCGACAGTTATGGCAATCCTGTGAGGAATGCTGAAGTCTCGATCGCAGTAGTGGATGAAAGTATTTTTGCCATAAAGGAAGACAAGACTAAAGACATAAGAAAATTCTTTTACGGCAACCGATATACATCAGTCTCTACTTCATTTAACAATGAGCTGAACAGCTCCGGCAGTTCGAGACTTATTTCCATTTATGAAAAATTTAATCTGCGAAACACAGATGATAAAGATCTTGCCACAGTCAAAGGAAGATTAATGAATAAAAAAAATGAACCAATCAGTAACGCAGCAATAATTATTGATGAGGATTATTATGCAGCAGTGACAGGTGTTGACGGCAGCTTTGAATTTAAACTACCTGAAGGAAAATATTCTATTGGTGTCAGCTATAGTAAAAAAGAAGAAAATGAACTCAAGGAAATTATACTGGTCAAAGGTCAGGTGAAGACAATTACATTATATAATAACAGGGAAATGAATGAAGAAGAGTATATTGATGATTCAGGATCAAGAGGTGTTGATAATATTGCTTCTACTACTAGTGGAGTAGTGATAGATGAGATTAATGTCAGGGGAGGAAGAAATGAAGTTTCTCCGGATCAAAGCGGTAAAATAATGAAAAAAGGATTTGATACAGGAGAGTTAGTTTCTGCCGATGTCAGATCAGATTTTCGTGATGCAATATTCTGGAGTCCTTATTCAGTGACTGATGCAGAAGGTTATGCTACTGTTAATTTTAATTTTCCTGATAATCTGACAGAGTGGAGGATCACTTCACGCGTGATCACTGAAGATACAAAAGTAGGGCAGATGGTTTCTACAATCATTACAAGAAAAGATCTTTTGGTCAGAATGGAGACTCCAAGATTTTTACAGGAAAATGACGAAGTTACTATTTCAACTATTATTCATAATTATCTGAAAACAGAAAAGCAGACTAAGGTTTCATTCAGAGCTGATAATGTAAGACTCTTGAATGATGAAAAAGTTAAGACTGTCAGCATTCCACCTAATTCTGAAATTCGTCTGGACTGGAATATAAAAATAAATGAACCTGCAGGCGAGTCAGTACTTTATGCTGAAGCACTTACAGATGAAGAGTCCGATGCAGTAGAGGTAAAGATTCCGCTGCAGCCAGAAGGTCTTGAAGTAATAAAAAATGAGATCGCAGATTTTTCGGATGAATTTAAAACTGAATTGAAGACTGTAGAAATTCCGTCCGGAACTGATCTGAGAAGTTCGGGAATGAAGTTTACTGTGGATGCATCACTTGCTTCAGTGATTCTTTCTTCACTTGATGAACTAGCCGGTTATCCATACGGATGTGTAGAGCAGACGATGAGCAGATTCCTTCCGACAGTAATTGTCGCAAAAGCATTTAAAGAAATCGATGCACCGATAAGTGAAGCCACTAAAAAGGATCTGCCTTTGATGGTTGCAAAAGGTCTTGAAAGACTATACGGTTTTCAGCAGTCTGACGGAGGCTGGGGATGGTGGCATAATGATAATTCAAATCCGTTCATGACAGCTTATGTTGTATATGGATTAGCGATCGCAGCAGAGACCGGTTATGAGATAAGGGATGGTGTTCTCAATAATGGTAAATCTGCTTTGAAAAATCACATCAGCAGCAATGAAAAAGATATGACTACGAAAGCTTATATGCTGTATGCTCTTGCAGTTTCAGGAAAAGAAAATAATGATTTTATAAAAGATAACCTTGAAGATATAAAATCTTCTGAACTTAATGACTATGGAAAAGGTCTGGTTGCTATGACCTGGAAGCTTATCGGAAATGAAAGTAAGGCAAAAGATGAACTGGTGAGTCTTGAAAAGGATGTAAAGTTCACAGGTGAAAGTGCTGCCTACTGGGAAGGAAAAGAATTTCATTACAGATGGCAGGATGATAAAGTTCAGACCACTGCGATGGCGCTGAAAGCGATCGTGAATATTAATGACCAGTCAGATCTGAAGGAGAAGGTTGTAAGATGGCTTATGCTGCAGAGACGCGGCAATGCATGGAGAAGTACGCAGGAGACAGCTATGATAATTTATGCAATGGTAGATTATTTAAAAACATCAAATGAACTTGACCCAAATTATAATGTGAAAGTATTTGTAAATAATAATTCTGTTTATGAAAAATCTATGAGCAGAGAAAATGTATTTGCAAAAAGTGAAACCATACAGATCGACAATAAATTTTTGAAGACAGGTCAGAATGAAATAAGGATTGAAAAGTCAGGCAGAGGTAAGGTTTATTTCTCATCTGGCACTTCATATTATGACAATACAGCAGGAAATAAATCCAGTGAAAAAGGATTCAGAGTGGAGAAGGAATATTTTAAACTTGAGAAATACGAAGCATATTCTGAAAATAAAATTACTTACAGAAAGAAATATTTTGACGGCAGTCTGAAGTCGGGAGATGAATTCCTTGTAAAGATCAGAGTTTCTTCAAAGGATGATGATCTGAATTATTTCATGCTTGAGGATTTTATACCTGCCGGTGCTGAAGTAATAAAAGACGACTGGGCATACAAGGTCGAAGATGAAAATGATTATCAAGGTTATGATCATTACCGCTGGAGATGGTGGTTTGCGGATAAAGAGATCAGGGATAACCGGGTAGTTTTCTTTGCGAGTTATATGGGAAAAGGGGAGTATCAGTTCTCATATATAATGCGAGCACAGATCCCGGGCGAATATTCAGTAAACCCTGCCCGTGGAATGCTGATGTATTATCCTGAGGTGAATGGAAATTCGAATGAGATGCAGGTAACGATTACAGATTAAGTTTATTTTTTAAAAATTATCATCCGCAGAATTTTTTAAACCAGCCTCAAAGTCTCAAAGGCTCAAAGTTAAATGAGTTTATTCTTAATGTTTATTAGTTTTGAGTCTTGCAGCCTTAGAGGCAATCCGAAAAATAAAATTTTGTTATTCCAGCGTGTTCACTATATATCATTCCACCATGCTCCCAAATTGTTATTCCAGCATGCTCTTAGCAGGAATCCAGGAATTGGTTTACAAGTATATATTCAAAGTTTAAAAGTAATACTTCCAGAGTGCAGCTGTGTCGATTTTAATATTTAATTCTTACATCAGCTGATTATATTACTCTGCGTGAACTCCAATTATAAATCTGGTTTTTTTGAACCGCTGATGACGCTGATTAGAATGATTAACATGATTTTTAAACAGATGAATTTGAAAGTTTTCGAATCTATGGAATCAGTTTAATCTGAAATTATAATAATAAATATCAAATCCCGTGGGGTGATATTTTTGTAGAAATGCGGGTAAAATAATTATCAAATCCCGTAGGGGTGGCATTATTATTCGTAATGATCAGCATTTGTTGATTTGAATAAATTGTTTTAAATAAATTCACCCCTTCGGGGTTCGTGCGTGTTTTAATTCAGTTCTATAATAATATCACTCCTTCGGGGTTAACAGGATAAAAGTTTATATATTAATATTTATAATAAAAATCCGAATCAGCGTAATCATTTTAATCAGCGTAATCAACTTTCAGATATTTACAAAATCTCATAAATTTCAAATATTCCACAAAATTCTTACAATTTTCGACAGCTATATTTTTTACCCTGTTTTAACAAACCCTTTGTCAGCCTGCATAAAATCGATGCCAAAAACCATTTTTTCACAAACTGCCTTTTTTACCATTTGACT